>JAKAJA010000160.1 GCA_021814085.1 Acidobacteriota bacterium
CGTCTAGCTTCTCGCGTTTCGCGTTTCCTCTGTCACTGCGAGGAGCGAAGGAACGAAGCAGTCTCGCCCTTTACTTCGAGATTGCCGCGTCGGCCTTCGGCCTCCTCGCAATGACGGTCATGAGCCTCTGGTTCTTCACTCCTCACTCCTCACTCCTCACTCTTCACTCCTCACTCCTCACTCCTCCCGCCTACCGCCTCGGATGCTGAACCCTGGAGCTCCCGTCGGGCGCGGTGAGGACGTCCACGTCGTCGCCGGGGCGGAACTGTTCCTCGCCCCCCTGGACGATGGACAGGACGCGGCCGTCGTCCAGCCTCACCTGCACTTCGAGGCCGTTCTGCTGGGCGGCGGCGGTTTCCATGGCGTTCCCCGCCAGGCCGCCGATGATGGCCCCCGCGAGGGCACCCCACCACGAACCGCCGTTGTAGTAGCAGGAGGAGTTGCTCCCCGCGGCGGCGCCGGCGATGGCGCCCACCGTGGAACCCACGGCGGCTCCCGCACCCGTGGGCTGTCCCTGGATCTTGACCGTCCGGACGGCCTGCACGACCCCCGGCTCCACGGACATGGCCTGGCCCGTCTGGTAGGCCGGGTAGGCAGGGGGAACCGTCACGGGGGCACAGGCCGTGGCTGTGATGAGGCCCGCCGCCAGAACCGTCGCGACTGCCGTCCGCTCAACTTTCGTGAACCCGCTCCATCTCATGGCCCGCCTCCGCGACCGGTCCTATTCACAAATGTATTCCTTCCGGCTCGGGAAGGCCAACCCTGCGCCTCTCGTTTGGGGTGAGGCGCGTCCGTGGGGGGCTACTTCGCCACGACCTTGAGGACCCAGCCATCTTCGTCGAACCCGACGCTCTGGACGGCCTTTGCCGTGGTGAAGGAGAAGGTCTGACTGCGCTGGTCGTTCTGCACCGTGTGGGTCTCGGACGTGCCGTCGGCGAAGTGGAGGGTGATGTCCACGGGCATGATGTACGCATCCGCTCCCGCGGCGCGGTTCACGATCTTGTGCTTCTGTGTCTGCTGGAGGGTCACGGCGCACGTGCCCGTCTGGATGGTGCTGGAGACCCTGTAGATGGGCCGGTAGGGCGTGTAGATCCACTCGTCAAAGAACCACTGGAGGGACTTCCCGTAAACCCCCTCGCACGCGGCCTGGAAATCCGCCGTCGTGGCGCTCCCGTAGTGGTGGGCCGCGCGGTAGGCCCTCAGGGCGCCGTTGAAGGGAGCTTCGCCCATGACCTTCTTGAGCATGTGCAGCGCCCACGCCCCCTTGTAGTAGACGGACGCCTCGTCGTTGAACGGCTTGTTCTCGTTGGCGGTGTAAACGGTCCCCTTGAGATAGCCCGCGTAGGCGCCGTCCAGATCGTAGACCTTGAAGGCCTCCCCTTCGGAGATGCCCTTGGTGTGGGCCCACCAGAGGGCCTCGAAGTAGGTGCCGAATCCCTCGTTGAGCCAGACGTCGTGCCACGTGGCGCAGGTGACGTCGTCGCCCCACCAGTGGTGCGCCAGCTCATGGGCATACATGAGCGTGGCGTCCCCAGGGGAGTAAGGAGAGGTGCCGGTGACCCAGGCCTGATGAACGGCCGTGATGGTCTGGTGCTCCATGCCGGGATAGGGGACCTCCACCTGGCCGAACTTCTCCTCCAGGAACGGGTAGTCCCCCGCTATTTCCGCGTAAAACCTGATCATGTCAGGGATAGTGGCGAAGTTCTGCCGCGCCACCGCCTCGTCCTCGGGATAGACGTAGTGGTTGAGCGGCATGGTGGCCTTTCCGTCCAGGCTCGTGTAGCTGTCGTCGAACCGGACGTAGTTGGTCACGTTGGCGCAGACGAGGTAGGTGGCGATGGGATAACCCTCGTGCCAGGTGTAGGTGTCGGTGCCGTCGGCGTTGTGGGTCACTCCCTCCAGCGTGCCGTTGGACACTCCCACCATGCCGCCGGGCACGGTGAGCCGCATGTCAAAGGTGAACTTGTCCGAGACGTCCTCCACGAGGGGCCACCAGCGGTAGGCCGCGAAGGGTTCCGCCTCGGTGGCGGCAACGGCGTTGCCGTCGTGGGTCTCGAAAATCACGCCCCCCTGGAACTTGGGGTCCCAAGTGGGGTTGCCACCGAAGACCACCGTGACGGCGTGCTCCTCGCCCGGTGACGCGGAAGCGGGGAGCGCGAAGATGATGTCGTCACCCTTCCGCTTGGTGGAGGAGGCCGGCTGGCCGTCGATCTTGGTGGCCGACACCCTGAGGGATCGGTGGAGGCGCAGCTTCACCTGCGAGAGACTGGCCGTGGCCCGGAAGCTCATGGTGACCGTCCCCGACTCGGTCTTCGCCGCCGGGTCCAGGGCCAGGTCCATGTCGTAGTGGAGGACGTCCAGGGACTGCTTGGGCTGGACGCTGGCCTTGATCACCTGCGCCAGCACCCGCATTTCGGCGGCCCGCAGGGGAGCCGTCTTCTGCGCCGGGCTGGCCGCTTCGCCCCGGGACTTGGACTGCACGGGTGCCGAAATCATCAGTCCCACGATGAGAACGGAAATGGCAAGAGGCGCGGCGACGAACCTTCGAACTGTCATGTGTGTCCCCCCTCGAACTTGGATAGTCTACAGAGATTCCCGCCCGGAATGTAGGGCGGCCCTTCCCGCCCCACGCCTCTGGCGGCACCCCGGCCCTTGAAAGCAAAACGGCCGCTGATTGCGGCCGTTCCGCGCTCCGGTCAACTTCCGTCTGGCTACTTGCCCTGTTTCTCTTTGAGGGCCTCCAGTTCGTCCTCCGTGTGGGCCGGGTAGAGGCCCTTGGGATGGCTGGCTTTGCGGACGGCCTGGTCGTAGGCCAGGAACTCGTAGATCTTGTCGGCCTCGTCGAGGGTGATGCCGTACCCGCCCTTCTTCATGATGCCCCCCATGTAGTTGGCCCAGTAGGTGGCGGGCATGGAGGTGTTCACGGGGCGGGCGAGGGTATGGCACTTGCTGCACTGTTTGTCGAAGACCCGGTAATCCTGCTGGATGTTCGCCGGGTAGTCGGCCACGTCCACCTTATCGGGCCCCTTGTCCTGTGGGAGGACCAGGCTGCCGGCTTTCTGCGGGGGGTTGGCGGCAAGGGCGGCGGCCCCCGCTACGGCGAGGGCGCCAGCCAGGCACGCCACGAGCAACTTCATCCTTGTCATCCGTATCTCCATCGCGGCGCGGCGGAGCGGACCGGCCGGTCCGCCGCTCGCAGTGGGAGAGGCTACACCCTTTCGGTGCCTCCCATCAACCTCCGGATGCGGGGCGATCGCACCTCCCCGCACCCGTCGCACGTCTCACCTACCAGATCTCGCCCCGCTTGTCCTCGGGCCGCACCATGGCCTCGCCGGCCTTGCACGAGAAGGCCTTGAAGAAGGGCGGGAAGTCCGCCAGGGTGCCGTTCACGCGGTAGCGCGCCGCGGGATGGGTGTCGATGGTGGCGAGCATCTGGGCGTAAGGGGGCCGGATGTTGGAGGCCCACACCGTGGCAAATCCCAGGAAGAAGCGCTGGTCGCCCGTGAAACCGTCCACCACCGCCGGCGCGGGTTTGCCCTCGAGGGACTTCTGGTAGGCGCGGTAGGCGAGGTTCACCCCGCCCAGGTCCGCGATGGCCTCGCCCTCCACGAGCTTGCCCTGGAGGTGCACGTCGCCCTCCACCACGTATTCCGAGGCCTGGGCCGCGATGAGGTCGCCCTTGGCCTTGAAGGCCTTGTTGTCCTCCGCGGTCCACCAGTCCTTGAGGTTGCCGTCGCCGTCGAATTGGCTCCCCTTGTCGTCGAACCCGTGGGTGATCTCGTGTCCCATGACCACGCCGATGGCCCCGTAGTTCACGGCCGGGTCGGCCTTGGGGTCGAAGAAGGGCGGCTGGAGGATCCCCGCGGGGAAGACGATCTCGTTCATCTGGGCGCTGTAGTAGGCGTTTACCGTGGCGGGGCTCATGTGCCACTCGGTCCGGTCGAGGGGCTTCCCGATCTTGTCCAGCTCCCGCTTGAGGTCGAACTCGTTGGTGCGCACGATGTTGCCCACGAAGTCGGCTCGGTCCACGGAGAGGGCCGAGTAGTCGCGCCACTTGTCGGGGTAGCCGATCTTCTCCTCGATCCTGGCGAGCTTGGCGAGGGCCTGCTTGCGCGTGGGCTCGCTCATCCAGGAGAGGGTCTGAAGGTCGTCCCGGAGGGCCGCCCGGATGTTGTGGAGGATATCCAGGACCTGCGCCTTGGACTCGGGGCTGAAGTGCTTCTTGACGTAGACCTGGCCCAGCATTTCGCCGAGGGCCATGTTGGTGATCCCCACGGCCTTGCGCCACCGGGGCAGGTCTTCCTGGGCTCCCGTCATGACCTTGCTGAATTCGAAGTTGGCCTTCACGAAGTCCGAGGAGAGGTAGGACGAGAAAGAGCGCGCCACGTGCCAGCGCATGTAGGTCTTCCAGTCCGCCAGGGGCTCACCCTTGAGCTGGGCGGAGAGGCCCTTGAAGAAATCCGGCATCCCCACGTCCAGGGAAGAGAAGGCGGGCATGCCGAGGGCGGTGAAATAGGACGCCCACTGGAAGTCCGGGGCGAGGGCCTTGAGATCCTCCACGGGCATGAAGTGGTAGGTGGCCTTGGGATCCCTGCGCTCCACGCGGGACATGGAGACCTTGGCGAGGGCCGTCTCCAGGCGGAGGACGGTCTGGGCCTGCGCCGCGGAGGCCTCGGGGGAGTCGCCCAAGAGCTGGAAGACCCGCGTCACGTACTGGACGTAGGCCTCCCGGATGGCCTTGGACCGGGCATCATCTTTCAGGTAGTAGTCCCTGTCGGGGAGGCCCAGGCCCGCCTGGTGGACCTCGGCGATGACCTTGGTGGCGTCCTTGGCGTCCTGCTCGGAGCCCGAGCCGAAGAAGAGCCTGACGCCCGCCCGCTGCAGCTTGGCGGTCTGGACGGCGAGGGAGTCCATGTCCTTCACGGCCGCCACGGCCTCGAGGTAGGGGGCGAGGGGCTTGGCCCCGAGCTCGTCCGCGCGTTTCTCGTCCATGGCGGCGGCGTAGAAGTCACCAAGCTTCTGGTCCACGCTCCCCTTGGGCGCCCCGGCGGTCTTGGCGGCCTCCTCCAGGATGGCCCTCAGGTCCATCTGGTTCTGCCGCCCCAGGGCGTCGAAGGTCCCCCACCGGGACTGCTCCGGG
>JAKAJA010000161.1 GCA_021814085.1 Acidobacteriota bacterium
CCGCCCGCGAAGGTTCCGCCAGATCCCGAGCCCATTCCGCAACTCCAACAGGAGCCGGCGAGAGATCTGCCCCAGCGGCCCCAGGTCCTAGAGCCGGAGCCCGTGCGGCCAGCGCCCGTCCCCATAGCGATGGAGCCCCTGCCTCCCGCCCCGGCGGAGCCGATTCCCGTGCCTGCCGAAGTGCTGGCGGTGGACCTCCCGACGGACCCTGAGTTCCCCCAGGAAGTTCCCGGCGACGTTTCCAGCTTCGCCGAGGTTCTCGATCCCCAGGCCGAGGCGGAAGCGGTGGACCTCATGGGATCAGACGTGCAATTCCCCGGGGCAGAGGAGGAGCCGTTCATGGGGGGCGCCTTCGAGACGGTGGAACGGACCGCGCCGAAGGATGCCGACGCCCCGGATTCGGCCCAAGCGCCCCCCTTTGCGGGGATGAGCACCTTCACCCTCGCCGAGCTCTATGAGAAACAGGGCTATCCAGAGAAAGCCGTAGAGATCTACCAGAGGATGCTCTTGCAGGACCCGGAGAACGTGGAAGTCCACGGGAGGATCAAGGCCCTCATGCACCGCATAGCGGGCGAGGCGCCGGAGGCGCCGGTCGTTCACCAGGAGGACGTGGAGAAAGCCCTGCGGCAGAAGAGGGTCATGGCCCTTCAGGGCTGGCTGCGCCGGGTCCGGGAGGATCGCCATGTTTGAGGATATCTTTCAGCAATTGGAGCAGGCGCTTCCGGGGATGCTCGCGGTGGCCGTGGTGGCCGACGACGGCATCGAGATCGAGAGCCGGATCAAAACCGAGATCCCGCATGAGGTCATGAGCGCCGAGTTGAATGGGGCGCTGCGCAACCTCAAGCGACTCCGACTGGACCTCGAGTTGGGCTCGTTGCGGGAGGTCATCATACGGACCGAGAAGGAGAACCTGCTCCTCTTCACCATCACGGAGGGGTTCTTCGTGCTCCTCGTCACGACGCCCGCCGAGGCAACGGGCAAAGCCCGCTACGAGGTCCAGAGGCGGGCGCACTTATTCATGCAGCTACTGAGCTAGGCGAAGAAGGGAGAACAGGGTATGGGAGTCATCATCAGCAACCACATCCGAAAGGGCGTCAAGCTCCTCATCGACGGGGACGCCTTTGAAGTGGTGGACGTGGATCACGTGAAGCCAGGAAAGGGTTCGGCCTTCGCCCGCGCGCGGGTCCGAAGCCTGCGTACGGGGCAGGTCCTGGAAAAGACCTACAAGGCCGGTGACAAGGTGGAAACCGCCGAGACGCAAGAGACCAAGATGCAGTTCATGTACAAGGACCCGGACGGTTTTCACTTCATGGATCAGACGACCTACGAGCAGATCACCATCCCGGAAGATGTCATCGGAGACCAGGTGGTCTACCTCCTGGAGAACGCCGACGTGAGCGTCCTCTTGCACGACAACGAACCCATCGGGATCGAGTTGCCCAACTTCGTCGTTCTGACGATCGTGGAGACGGATCCCGGCTTCAAAGGGGACACCGTCTCGGGCGGGAAGCCCGCGAAGTGCGACACCGGCGCGGTGGTTAGCGTACCCTTCCACCTGAGCGCCGGTGACAAGATCATGGTGGACACGCGGACGAACGCCTATCTGAAGAAGATGTAGGGACGGGGGACAAGAGCAACAGATCACCTTTCCCTCAATGGCGCGCAAGAAAAAGGCCGGGGATCGCTCCCCGGCCTTTTCCGTTACGAGAGCCAGCCTCTAGAAGATCTTGCCGCGGATGGGGATGGTAACGGCCTTCTTGTTCGTGTCAATGGTGATGACGCCGCTGAAATCTCCCTCCTTGACGGGAGGTTTGAGCTTGACGGCGATGCTGTAGCGCTGGTTAGGCGTGATGGCCGTCTGAGTGACCTCGACGAAGGGAAGGGTGCAGCTCACCTTCTTGATCTCCAGGTCCGCGGCCTGCTCGAAGGAGATGGTGATGGTCTTGTTGAGGGAGACGTCCTCGGGGTGCTCGTTCACGAAGGTCTTGCTGAGCCCCGAGTAGACGAGCTCCGTCGGGTAGACGGTCAGCGGTTCGCGGATGGTTCCGTAGACGCTGATGGTGACGGTCGGGGCCTTGGGATGGGTCGTGGACAGGGTGAACCGGCCGCTGATGGGGCCCACGGCGTGGTCACTGGGAAGGATAACCTTGAAGGCCGCGGACTTTTTGTCGGCGGCGGGTTTCAATTCGTACTTGAGGGCCGGATCGTCGGCGTTGACCTGGGTCACCTCGAAGGGGGTCCCGTCCTCGGACGTCAGGACGAAGTCTTTCTCGAGGGTCTGCCCCTTGAACACGAGGCCAAACTGCTGGAACTCAGAAGGTGTGACATTCAGGATGGCTTTGACCACGGCCTTGATCGTGAGTTGGAAATTCGAGAGCTTCGCGTCGTTGGTGGTGACCGAAATGGTCTTCTGGATTGGGCCGGAGAAGTTTGCCGTGTTCACCGTGGCCGTTATCTTACCGGATTTTCCGGGTGCGATGGTCTTGTCAAATTCCGTGACCGTGCAGCCGCAGGCTGGCTGGACATGGGTGATTTCCAGGGTTCCCTTGCCCTTATTCTCCACGATGAAATCGTGCTTGATGAGGTCGCCCTTGTTCACATTGCCCGCGTCAAACTCCGCCGCAGGCAAGACCATTTCAGGGGGGATCTGAGGAGATTGCGGTGCGGCCGCAGGCTGCGCGGCGGGTTGGATGGCCACGGGCTGAGCCGGTTTGAGCCTGGGAGCCTGGGCGGGCACGGCTGCTGTGGCGGGCTTCTGCTCCACCTTTGGCGTGTCGGCGGATTGAGAGAAAATCGTCGTTCCGGCAAGGGTCAATCCCAGGACGACCGCCGCGATCCTAAAATTCTGAAACGCTCTCACCATGCTGTATCCTCCTTGCATTACCATAGTTTAGTGTAACGTAAGCAACCTCCGCGGTCAAGACGGACCAGGCCCTCCTGCCTAAACAAGAATCTTACGCAATTCCTGTACCTACTGGGTAATTCTCTGGTCAACCAGAGCAGAGGCCGACCTATCACTTGGGGGGGAGCATATGAAGTGTTTCGTAAGGAAGCAGTAGTTGGAAACCCCCCTGGTTGAGTGCTATGGATAACGGGTTCCCCAGCCGAGTTTTTCTCTCAGGAGGGCAAAATAGCTCCGGTGGGAACTCAGGACAAGGGGCACGCCGTGGGGAGACCGCTGAATCCGTACCGTGTCACCTTGGCGCACTGGGCTGCCAGATTGGCCGTCCGCGGTCAAAAAGACCTCCTCCGATCCCCGCAACAAGGTGATGTCGACCGGCTCGAGGCCATCGAGTACGATGGGGCGCATGGTCAGGGTATGCGGGCAGAGGGGGGAGAGGACGATCCCGTCGAGCTTGGGGGTGAGGATGGGGCCGCCCGCACTGAGATTGTACGCCGTGGACCCCGTAGCGGTGGCCACGATGAGGCCGTCGGCCCGCATGTCCGTGAGCCATGCCCCCCCCACTTCCACCCGGATCTCGATGATGCGGGCCATGGCCGATTTGTTGAGCACCGCATCGTTGAGGCAGGGGAAGGAGGCGATCAACTTTCCCGCCCTGTTCAGGGAGGCATCGAGAACCGTCCGGTGTTGGGTGGTGGCCTTGCCGGAGAGGCACAGTTCCAAGGCGGGGAGCATCTCGTCCGTCGAGATTTCGGTCAGGAAGCCCAGAGCCCCGAGGTTTACCCCCAGGATGGGCACATCTCCCCCCGTGGAGTGCCTCGCCACGGAGAGGAGGGTCCCGTCTCCCCCGAGAACGACTACGAGGGTCACCTGTTTGGGCAGATCCTCCCGCTCGGCCACGGGCGCGTCCGGCCTGTGGGCCATTTTGGCGGCCTCGGGATCGAGGACGTAGGCCACCCCCCTGCCCTCGAGCCAGCCGATCAACTCGCCGAGGGCCTGCTGGCCGCTCTCCGGGCGGGGTTTGGCCACGATGCCAACGACGGTCTCCGGGTTAGCTCTCATGACTCCGGGCCTCCTCGGGCAGCAGGTAAACCAGAAACTCCACGTTGCCCTTGGGTCCCCTTGCGGGACTCTCCACCGTGCCGAGGTGAGTATAACCCAAGGCCGCCGCGCAGGCGCACACCTCGGCCACGGCTCTGTCACGGGCCGCGGGGTCGCGCACTACGCCCTTCCCCCGGCTCGCCTCCTTGCGCCCCACCTCGAACTGGGGCTTCACGAGGACGATGATCCGGGCGTCCGGTGTGCTGACGTGGAGAGAGGGGAGGAGCAGCTTCAGGGAGATGAAGGAAGCGTCCACCGTGACCAGGGCAATGGCCTCAGGAAAGAAGTCAGGGGGAAGGTTGCGGGCGTTGACCCCTTCGAGGTTGACAACCCGCTGGTCTGCCCGGAGGGACGAATCCAACTGGCCGTGTCCCACGTCGATGGCGTAGACCTTGCCCGCGCCATGCTGGAGCAGACAGTCGGTGAACCCCCCGGTGGAGGCACCGATGTCGGCGCAGACCGCACCGTTCATCTCGATGTGAAAGGCTTCCAGGGCCGCTTCGAGCTTGAGCCCGCCCCGGCTCACGTAGGGGCAGGCTTTGCCCCGCACCGTGGGAACGGTTCCCTCGGGAAGCAGTTGCCCCGGCTTGTCCACCCTCACCTCGGCCAAATAGACGAGGCCCGCCAGGATGAGCGCCTGGGCCTTCTCCCTCGTGGGTGCGAGGCCGCGCTCGACCAGTATCTTGTCGGCCCGCTGTTTCATTCACAGGCTCGTGGTCGAGGCGCTGGGACTGGCGTGGGGAACAATTCCGGACAGTGCTGGGTAGTCTTCATCCCTTGCCCCCCTTTCGGGGCCCTTAATTCCTTCAGTGCTTCCGCCCCGCGACGAAATGGGCGAGCTCCCGGAGGTCGCGGCTGTTGGGTTCGAAGTCCGCGGCGGCACGCAGGGCGTCGGAGAGGAGCCGTTCCACTTCGCGCCGGGACTCCTCGATCCCCCACAGCGCGGGGAACGTGGCCTTCCCCTGGGCCGAATCCTTGCCCGGAGTTTTTCCCAGGGCCTCGATGCTCTGGGTTTCGTCGAGAATGTCGTCCACGATCTGGAAAGCCAGTCCGATGGAGGTTCCGTACTTCTTTAGCGAGGCGCGATGGGCCGCGCTGGCGCCTGCCCAGTGCGCTCCC
>JAKAJA010000162.1 GCA_021814085.1 Acidobacteriota bacterium
TTTTAAGGAGAGAGTCACTGGTTCGAGTCCAGTACGGCCCACCACAGGCGTCCCCATCGTCTAGCCCGGCCTAGGACACCGCCCTTTCACGGCGGCGACAGGGGTTCGAATCCCCTTGGGGACGCCAAGTTGATAAAGGTGCGCTTCCCGCGAGGGAAGCGCATTCCTTTTATTAAGGGCGCTCGGTGCGGCGGCGAGATCGGCCGAGACCTCAGAGCCAGCCGTTCTCCCGGTACCAGCGCACGGTGAGGGCCAGGGCCTCGTCGAGGGGGGTCGGGGCCGTCCAGCCGAGGACTTCCTGAGCCTTTCCGGGGCTCGCGACCCAGGCGGGGGCGAGCATCTCGATGACCTTTTGCGAGCTGAAGATGTTCGGGCGGCCGCGCAGCCGGCTGGCGAGGTCGGCGACGTGCCCGGCGGCGCGCACCAGTGATTCGGGAAGATGCACCACGCGGTCCCGAGTCCCGAGGGCCGCGGCGATCTTCCGGCCCAACTTGGACCAGGTGACAACTTCGGGACCCGTCAAGTGGAGGACTTCACCCGACCGCATGGGGGTTTCAGCCGCCCTGAGAATCCCCTCGGCGAGGTCCGGGGCGAACACGAGGGAGTAGCTCCGGTCCTTAGCTCCCGGGACCGGCAGGATCCCGCGCCGGGCGATCTGGAAGTATTTGAAGACCTCGCGATCCCTGGGCCCGAATACCACGGGAGGCCGCAGGATGACCGAGGGGAGCCCAGAGCTTCGCACCCCCCCTTCGGCTTCCAGTTTGCTGCGACCGTACCAAGTCACGGGGTTGGGGGGCGCGTCCTCCAGGATGGGGATCGCCCCGCCTGGGCTGGGCCCCACGGCAGCCAGGCTGGACACGAAGATAAAACGGGAGAGTCCGGGCGAGTGGGTCAGGCAGGCCTCGCACAGCCTGCGCGTTCCGTCGCGGTTCACCCGGACGAGGTCCTCTTCGCGGAGCCCCATGAGGGCTCCCGCCACGTGGAAGACCCAGTCCACTCCATCCACGGCGCCGCGCAGGTCGCCATCGGCCCCCAGGTCGCCGCGGACAACCTCCACGCCGAGCCCTTCCAGCGGGGAGAGATCGCTGGTCGGACGGGCGAGGACGCGCACCTGGTGCCCCGCCTTCGCCAGCAGCTCGCACAGGTGCGAACCTACGAAGCCCTGGCCTCCTGTAACAAGTGCTTGCATGGAATCAGATGGAACGGTCGTAGACGCGGTAGGTTTTGGCCCGGTCCGCGCCCAGCCGCCGGAGCATGCTGAGCATGGGCTCGTTGTCCTCCAGGACCCATCCCATCTCGGAGCCGGTTCCCACGGCGTTGCGGATGAGGTGATGGACGAGGATGACCTCGATGCCCCGCCTCCGGTGTTCTGGGAGGACGCCCATGGCGATGGTCCTCAGCCGCGTGCACTTCCGCACCTTGAGCTTCCAGAGAATTTGGAGGAGTCCGAAAGGGAAGAGGCGTCCCCGCGCCAGCTTGATGGCCTGGTTCGCGTCGGGGACCGAGATCGAGAACCCGGCGGGCTTTCCGTCTATCTCGGCGACGAAGGCGAAGCGGTTGTCCACGAGGGGTTTCAGTTCCTTGGCGATGAAGGCCAGCTCCCGGTCGGTCCAGGGGACGAAGCCCCAGTTCCTTGCCCATGCCGAGTTGTAGCAGGTCCTCACGAACTCGAGTTCCCTGGGGAAGCGTCCCATGTCGAAGGGCCGGATCTTTATGCGCCCGCGCTCCTGGAGCTTGTCTGCCACGGCGTCGATCTGGCCCCTGTAGTTGGCTTCGGTCAGACTGAAGGCGTAGAGGTCCTTCGCCTTCGTGAACCCCGCGGCCTCGAACAGGCCGCCGAAGTATGTATGGTTGTAAGGCATCATGATCGTGGGATCGTCGTCGAAGCCGTCCACCAGGAGCCCCACGATGTCGTTGGTGGTGAAGTTCACGGGGCCCCGCATGACGCCCTTGCCCTCGTTCTTGAGCCAACCGGCGGCGGCGGCGTAAAGCGCATCCGCAACAGCCTGGTCGCCGACACACTCAAAGAGGCCGAAGAAACCCACGTGCCGGTCCTCGGGGTGATACTCCCCGTAGCGGCTGTTGTTGATCGCCGCGATCGTCCCCACCACATCGGCCCCGCGCAGAGCAATAAAAAGCTGGATGCGGGCGTATTCGAACACGGGGTTCTTGCGGGGGTCGAGGAACTCCCGCCGCTCCAGGAGCAGGGGCGGGCACCAGTGCGGCGAACCTTCATAGAGACGGAAGGGGAAGCGTATGAACGCCTCCACGTCCGCGCGCCCGGAGACAGGCCGTGTCCAGAGGCCGTCCTGCATGGCTGGCTACTTGGAGTATCCGAAGCGGCGAGCCGCCCGTCCGAAGATGTCCAGTGCCCCCTTGAGCTGTTTCGTCGTGTGTCCGGCCGTTACCGAGATCCGGAGCATGCAACGGCCCGGGGGGACCGCCGGGGGGACGATGGGGTTGACGAAGATGCCCGCCTCCTGGACGAACTGCCACACCTTGAAGCAGCGCTCGAGGTCGCCGAGGAACACGGGGATGATGGGCGTCTCGGATTCGCCCGTGTCGAACCCGAGAGCCTCAAGCCCGCCTTTCATGAGCCTGGCGTTCTCCCAGAGCCGTTCGATCCGTTCGGGCTCCTGCTCCATCACCTCGAGCGCGCCCAGGACGGCCGCGACGCTGGCGGGAGCCGCCGACGCGGAGAACATGTAGGGCCGCGCGCAGTGCTTCAGGTAGTTGATGACGCGTTCGCTGCTCGCGACGAAGCCGCCGATGGCCGCGAAGGACTTGGAGAAGGTCCCCATGATCAGGTCCACGTCGTCCGTGAGGCCAAAATGGGCTGCCGTGCCGGCGCCGCCCTCGCCCAGCACCCCCGTGGCGTGGGCGTCATCCACCATCACCTGGGCCCCGTGCAGCTTGGCGAGCCGCACGATCTCGGGGAGCTTGCAGATGTCCCCCTCCATGGAGAAGATGCCGTCGGTGACGATGAGCTTGCCGGCGCCATCGGGCAGCTTCGCGAGCTGCCTCTCGAGATCCCTCATGTCGCTGTGGTTGTACCGGAGCATCTTCCCTTGGGAAATCTGGCATCCGTCCACGATGGAGGCGTGGTTGATCTTGTCGGAGAGGATGTACTGGCCGCGGTGGACGAGGGTCGAGATGACGCCCGTGTTGGTCTGGAAGCCCGTGGGGAAAATGAGGGCCGACTCCTTGCCGACGAGATTGGCGAGGCGGCGTTCGACCTCCAGGTGGATGGGCAGGGTGCCGTTGAGGAATCGCGATCCGGAACAGCCCGTTCCGTACTTGTGAATGGCCTCTATAGCGCGGGCTTTGACGTGCGGGTGCGTAGTCAGCTCCAGGTAGGAATTCGACCCGAGCATCAACATCTTCTTCCCGTCGATCAGGACCTCCGTGTCCTGCCCGTTTTCGATGACCCGGTGGTAGGGGTAATTGCCCATCTCCTTGAGTTCGTCAGCACGCGTGAACCGCGCGCACTTCTCGAAAAGGTTCTTCCGCCTTCCGGCCCTCGCCTTGGGAGCCGGGCCTTCCGCGTCGGCATGCGAGGGATGCGCCTTCTCGCTTGATAGGGCGGTCATTGGCGATCCCACGTTCATGTCCGTCATTCACCCACCCTCAATCCTTTTCATTCTTCGAAGGTCTGACCATGGCCAGTGCATCGCCTTCAAGAGAAGGCTTGGGGGGCAGGGGAACGGACGCGCTAGCCAACATTCCGGTCGTTTCCTTTTCGACCTGAAGCATTAAGTGCCTCGGAGTGGACCCCTGACCCGCTGCCATTTTAACACTTTGGAGGAGCTTTAGAAATGGGCTCCCGCACCCATAATGGATATGGGTCCCATCCCCATTGGCCATTCGGCCCAAAATCGCCCCAAAAGTGGGGCAAATCGCCCTCTTTCTTCTCGTTGCGCCGTCCTATTTGGAGGGTCGGAGTTCGGGGGATGATGTGAAAATCCGCTTGAGGGCCTCTGGGGTGAACTGTTCCGCGGGGACCTCGATGTCGCGCTCGGACCTCGTTCCTTCGAGCGTGGTCCGGCCGCGGCCCCCCACGGAATCCACGACCATGACGGCGGCCGCCCAGGAACCGGGCGACTGCTTGACGACCTTGGCCGCCAGGAAGCGCTTGACCAGGGCGCCATCTTTGCCGAACTTCTCTACCATGATGGGCAGGGCGATATCGGGGGCGATCCAGCTCTTGACGAGGGAGTAGTCCGTGGCGGTGCCCGCCCCGGGGCGGGACTCGATGATCACGCACTGGCGCCCCGACACCTTCTCCTCCCCTACGATCTTCTGGCGCGGCCAGCGCCAGTAGGCCTCCGCCACATCCTCCACCGTGACGCCGGTTCCGAACAGAGGCTGGGACATGACCTTCGGGGTGAGAGGGACTTGGATGTCTGGCGGCTCGAAAAGGAATCCGCTTACCTTCCCGACGGCCGAGGTCTCCACTACGAGGGCCCGCCCCATGGCCTCCTTGGGCCAGAGGATCTGGTAGAGCATCCTGGTCGATTCGCCCTCACGCCGGCCCTTGATGACCAGCTGCATGACCTCCGGGGTCTTAGATCCGGGGGTGGTCTTGATCAGCTTGGCCCGGGTGCGGAAGCCCGAGGTCCTCTGCGCGGCCTCCACCTTGGCGATGAGCTGATCCGCGGTGAGTCCCTGGGCGACGGTCCCGAGGCCCAGCGACAGGGATGCAAGGAGGATGCCCAGGCGCCTCATTCGTACCTCAGGGCCTCGTTGGGGTGCAGGCGCGAGGCGCGGTAGGCGGGGTAGAGCCCCCCCAGGACTCCCAACCCGAGGGCGACGCCGCCGGCGATCAGGAAGAGCCTGGGGCTCATCTCGCCCTCGATCTTCCCCCGCATCCAGGGGAGCAGCTCGATGAGCTTCACGGACAGGACTCCGAACCCCGTGCCCACGAGACCGCCCAGGAAGCTGAGGGCGGTGGCCTCGTAGAGGATCATGCGGACGATCCGGCTCCTCTTCCAACCGATGGCCAGCAGGATGCCGATCTCGTGGGTGCGCTCGAAGACGCTCATGAGCACGGTGTTCATCACGCCCACGGCGCCCACGAAGAGCGCCAGGAGGGAGGTGGCCCAGCTCATGGCCTTTGCGAGCT
>JAKAJA010000163.1 GCA_021814085.1 Acidobacteriota bacterium
CGGAGGTTCTCGGACACATACTCGAAGACCTGGAAGACCAGCCCGCTGGCTCCCACGCTCACCAGCACATAGCTCGCCGAGACCCAGACCTTCCCCATGGGTATGCGCATCGCAAGGATGGCTCCCGAGGCCAGAAAAGCGCACGCGGCGAGCGGGAACCGGCGGCGAGACCTGTCCCCATCGTTGTAGAAGTCCGCCAGCGCGGTCCCCAGGATGAGCATGGCCCCCCAGCCGAGGCTACCCCTCAATCCGCCGTGGGAGGCATTGCGGACATCCTCGAGCCAGCGGCTCTGGAGGAGGAACTGATAAACCCCCAGTACCCCCAGGCCAGCTGTCAGGCGCAAGGGCCAAGAAAGGACGATGACTGGCAGGGTAAGGAGTCCGGCCGCCCCGATGGCCTGAAGGACGCCCCAGGGTTCCCGCCACACCGCGCTTTCGATGTACACGTCCAGAATGGTCAGGAAGAAGCCGATGCCGGCGATGGCCACGTAACGTTCGATGAAGTGTTCGGCCGCTCCTTTCGCGCCGTCTCTTTGGCGGCGGCGCCGCCAGGAAGGACGGTAGGTCAGGGCGATCGCGAAAATGAAGAACGGGGCGATGAGATCGACGATCGTGAGGCCCACGCCGGGTGCATGCTTCATCCATGCGGGCAGGTTCTCCACTCCCGTGAGGAAGTTGGCCAAGACCATGAGGAGGATGGCAAACCCGCGGAACTGGTCGATGGCCTCCCGGCGCACGGCCTCATTCATGAAGAAGGTCCTTGTCGTTCCTGATGCGCTTTTCATGCCTTGCCACCCCTGCACACCGGGATCAATTCGTTTGCTTGGCCCTACCCTAACATGGAAGAAGCCTTCTACCCAGAGCCGCTCAGGATTGGCGATACCTTCCAAAGGGTGCACGCTGTATGGGTCACGGCGATCCCCTCCACCCCGTGGCGCTCGCCAGGAAGCATTTTGTCCCGCTTGGCGTTAAATTTGACCTAGTTCGGTGCTGGTTCATCAGGGTTACCCCTCGAAGTCCGCCGAGCAGAGGCGAGAGGATGACCATGAAAAGGCAGCCACTGAGGCGCAGATTTGGAAGAATACCAGCCTCTTCCGCGGTTCTCATTGAACAATTAGATCAAGGCAGGCATTGCTCCTTCGCCCTAAGTGAGAACCTGGGAATGGGCGGGTGTGCCCTCGTCGCATCCGACCCGATCCCTCCAGGTTCGCTCCTCAAGCTCTACCTCTCGATTCGCTCCGAGGTGGTGGAAGCCGAGGGGCGCATCGCCCACGTGAACAGGCGCGCAGACGGCCGCTACGACGTGGGCATCGAGTTCGTCCGAATGGATCAAGTTCACCGCGCCCGGTACAACCTCAGCCTCGGGGGCGGAGAGGGAGACTTTGAACGGCCAGAGACCTACCTGAATTGACCCCCGAAGTCTCTGGGGCATGTTCTCCTTGCCCCATTGGGTGGCGTCCTAGACACCGTGCCTCCCCGTCCGTCTATTAGAGTGGAAGGGCAGACTCCTCCCCTGCCCCCAACCCAACCTCCTTTTCCCCCCTTCCCGTCACGGGTCCGCCTTCGGGCGGACCTCTGCTTTCCGCGCCTTACCCGCGATGGAGACCAGACAATGGAATGGCTATTTAGCTGATGGCTTTTCTATGAATTTGAGTGCGGCGGAATTGATGCAGTAGCGACGGTGGGCCGGGGCAGGGCCGTCATCGAAAACGTGGCCGAGGTGGGCGCCACACCGCGCACAGAGGACTTCGGTTCGCACCATGAAATGGGAAGTGTCCGTCTTAGTGATGACCCTCCCCTCCGCCAACGGCTTGGTGAAGCTGGGCCAACCCGTGCCGGACTCGAACTTGTCGTTTGTGGAGAAGATGGGGTTGCCGCAACAGACGCACACGAACTCCCCCACCCCGTGGAAATTCCAAAAAGCGCCCTTGAAGGCGCACTCGGTCCCCCCTTTACGGGTGACTTCGTACTGTTCGGGAGTGAGGATTTTCTTCCATTCTTCATCCGTCTTTACCACTTCGAACTTCACGGGGGCACCTCCATCTGCCTGGGGCGATGCGGCGGCCGCGCGTGCGGTAAAAAGCGGAAGACCTCCGACTTGGAGGAGCAATGCCAAGGCAACCGTCGCCGTAAGGGCGAGAACCCCGGCCAGAATAAAGCGCGGCGCACTCAATGCCATCCTCCCTTGTGGGAATAAGGAACAAGCACCGGTCCCTCTTATTCCGGCTCCGAATGGATGACCCTCTGCCATTTTGCGGCCGTCGCGCATATGCGGGCCTATTTCGCGCGTGCTAATGTTGTGGCATGGCCACGCTCTTCCAACTCATGCGCGTTCTGTTGACCGCACTGGTGGCGCCCTTTCTCCCCGAGCGGTACCGAACCATCTGGCCCTGGCAAGAGCTGGTCAACATGCCTGGGTTGCAGACGGCCCAGGCGTTTTTGTGAGCCGTGGCGGGAGTCGTCTTCTGGTTCTGGGGGCAGGTGGTGTACCAGAAGCAGATGGCCGAAATGGTGGCCGCAATCCTGGCGGACGAGAGGGGAAGCGGCAACGTGGGGACCATCACCCATTACGGCCTGGTGACCTACTTCGCCTTCATGTTCACCGTTAAGGGCTTTTTTCTGACCCTCTTCCTCCTCGACGGAATCGCAAGGGCGACAGCGGGGGCCATGTCTGGAGTCGTACCGGGCACCCTCTTTCTCGCCATCCCCTTCCTATTCTGGCGTCTGGCCCGCCGAGGGGTTCGGGAGGTGGTCATGATCTTCCGCTACGGGACGGCCCACAAACCGGACTCGCTCATCCAGGAGGGCGACACTTTGTGCGTCCGGCGAACCCGGCCCCATCCCGAATGGAACGCGCACCTCGCCTTCCGGCACGAGGACAAGCTCTATCGCCTCCACCATTACGACGACAGAGCCCACGCGAACGGGCGGCCATGTTTTGAATACTGGTTTAAGCCCTGGCCCGAAGGTCAGACCCTCCGGCGGGTCGTGAGTATCCGAGAAGGGGCCGATTCCACCCCGACACCCTGATATTTTTCCTTTCCAGACAGAAACTTTTCGCGCCCAGCCTCGCTCCACATGGCGCCTCTCGTTGTGGGTCTGGCCGATGCTCATCCGGAGGGTGATCTTCTCCCGCAGCCTGGTGTGGGTCAGGAAGGCGCCTGAACTCGGCGGGATCCATGTGGAAGCCGTTTTTCTCCTTAAAGACCAGCTCCTTCCCCTCATTGGCCGTCTCCGCGGGGCTCATGAGCGGAGCTTGAGGAGACCGACCACCATGCCGTCCGGCGTGGGGATGCAGACCGAGTCGAAGGCCCGGGCCGTCTCCTGGTGGAACCGCCTCATCGCCGCCGCCTCCGGGGTGTCATCCATGAGCCCCTTGAAATAAAAGGCGTTGTCCGCCACTAGGAGGCCGCCGACCCGCAGGTTCTTGGCCGCCCACCGGCCGTAGTGGTCATAGTTGCCCTTGTCCGCGTCGACAAACACGGCATCGAAAGGCCCGTGCTTAACCAGGATCTCCAGGATGCCCAGGGCGGGGCCTTCGAGGATGGTCACACGGTCGGCCACGCCGGCCGCCTTGAGGGTAGACTGGGCCACGTCCACGTGTTTGGGCTCGAGCTCGATGGTCCAGATATGACCCTCGGGAGGGAGGTGCCGGGCGATCCAGAGCGCCGAATAGCCCGCGAGGGTACCCACCTCCACGACCTTCTTGGCCCCCGACAGCCTGATGAGGAGCCCGAGGAGCTTTCCCTCCGAAGGGCTGACCTGGATCGGCGGCATGTCGTGAAGCGCGGGGGCGTCGAAGGCGCGCTGGAGGAACTCGTCGTGCCCCGAGTGCACCTTGTGGACGAACTCCAGGATCGCCTCGGTCCCGTATGAATCTCCCCTTCGGGAACTCTCGTCTGCCATATCTCACCTCTCGCTATGAGCCCGCTATGCGCCGTATGGCCTTGCCGCTCATCCGGGTGATGAAACTCCTTGGGAACAGTCGCCCCACCCAGTGTCCCACGAGCTTGTTGGCCCAGCCGGTGATGACAACGTCCTTGCGCCCGAGGGCCCGCAGGGCCTCCGCCACCACTGGTCCGGGTTTCATCCCGAGTCCGGAGGAAGGGCCCTTGGAACCGGCCACCTCACCGAATTCCGTGTGCGTCGAGCCGGGGCAGAGGGCGAGGACGTCCACCCCCGTGCCTCGCAACTCCTCCGCCAACCCCTCCGCGAAGAGGAGGTCGAACCCTTTCGTGGCACCGTAGGCCGCCATGTACGGCGTGGCCTGGAACCCCGCGAGGGAGGCGCTCACGATGATCCCTCCCCGCCCCCGCTCCTTGAACCTCCTGGCGAACCGCAGTGCCGCCATTAGGGTGACGGTGCAGTTGAGATGGATCATCCGTCCGATCCGCTCGGGATCCTGATCGAGCATGGCTCCCATGTAACCGAAGCCCGCGTTGTCCACGAAAAGGCCAACGTCCAAGCCGGAGATGCGTTCATGGAGGACTTCCATGGCACCCGGCGCGCAAAGGTCGATGGCGAGGACCTTCACCTCCACGTGGTCGTGATTCACGATTTCCTTGGCGAGAGCTTCGAGGCGCTCGCCCCTTCTCGCCACGAGTACGACGTTCAGTCCCCCAGCGGCCAGCTGGCGGGCGAATTGCTCGCCCAAACCAGCCGATGCCCCCGTAACCACCGCCCACGGTCCATATTGTTCCCTAATCCCCATCGCCGGCCTCCGATGGGCAGTATAGCGGGTCGGGAGGCCGACGGACTACGCGGCACTAGCAGGCGGCTGAGAAACTCGCGTGGGCCGCGCGCAAGAGGCTTGGGGTGGAGGGGTCTGGCCCGAGGGAGGATCTCTGGCGCGACGCCTGCGCCCTGGGATGCGCGGCAAGGAGCGCCGAGGAGGACGATGCAGGAGGCATCAGCGACGAGAAGCGACACCGCCGAGCGCCCAGGCCGCGGCGTCCCTCCGGGTTGCCCCTGGGCCGGGCGTCTCCTTTGGCGGCGCTCCTCCCCGTGCTCCCGGCACGGAATCGTCGCGCCTTCGCGGATCCATCCCGGCCCAGGGAGCAACGCGCCGAGAGCCCTCCCCGGGCCAGACCCCACAATGCAAGGCGCG
>JAKAJA010000164.1 GCA_021814085.1 Acidobacteriota bacterium
CGACGAATTCAATTTCGAACGCATCCAGAAGACCTTCCTGGACGCCTGCCGAAAGAACGGCTTCGATGAGGCGTACTTCAAGCCCTATCTCGATGTGATGCAACGGATGCTCGCCCCAACCCAGCCCGTAACGTTCAGCCAGCTTTCCGAGGGGGCGCTCGGGCCGATCCTGCGCAAGTTCATCGTTCAGAAGGGTCCGGATCTCTTCAGGGGCGTGGTCTACCTCTACGTGCCTGAAACCTATAAGAAAGCCGAGCCGGCGGGCCTCCTGGCCGCTGTCGCCGCGAAGGACCCCACGGCCAAGGTGGTCGGCATCAACCTCCTCAGCCGGTTCCTGAGGCAGCAGGTGGTGAAGGACGCCTACCTCGCGTTCATCCTGGGTGCCATAGCGGCATTCGTCATCATCATCCTCGACTTCAGATCCTTCCTGCCGGCATTCTATTCCCTGTTGCCCCTCAGCTTGGGCCTGGTCTGGATGCTGGGTACTCTCAGGCTCCTCAACGAGCCGCTGAATATGATGAACATCTTCGTGACGACCATGATCATCGGCATCGGGTCGGACTACGGTATCTATTTTGTGCACCGGTATCTGGAGGACGACGGCCACCACATGGACCGAGTCATCCGCGAAACGGGAACGCCCATCGCCATCGCCGCTCTCACCACCATCGCCGGCTTCGGGTCCATGGCCCTTTCGTCATACCCGGGCCTGAGAAGCATGGGGTATGTATCCCTCCTTGGCACCCTCTACTGCATGCTGTGCACCCTCATGGTCCTTGTTGCTCTCCTCACCCTCACGGAAAAAAGGAACAAGGGCGGCCAAGGCGCGTTGAGTGGTACCGGGCATGATGGGGCGGGATCAGGGCCCGGAGGAGATGACACGCCATGAGGTCGGAGCCCCTGGTGGATAAGGTGAGGCGCCTGCAGGATGCCCTGACCTCTCTGGATGGGGGGGTGCTGGTGGCCTTCTCGGGCGGGACCGACTCGGCCCTTCTCGCCTATGAGGCCGCCAAAGTCATGGGCCCACGCGCCCTCGCCGTCACGGCGGATTCGCCCACCCTTGCTCGCGCGGAGCTGGAACAGGCCAGAGCTTTCGCCTTGAAGCACGGCATCCCCCATGAGGTCGTGGAGACGCGGGAGATGGACAACCCCTCCTTCGTGGCCAACGACGACTACCGGTGCTACCACTGCAAGACGGAACTCTTCGGGCGGATGAGAGAGCTGGCGGATGAAAGGGGGATGCGGAACATCCTCTTCGGCGCCATCGGTGACGACGCGGGAGACTGGCGTCCAGGCATGAAAGCAGCCTCCGATCTGGGGGTTCGGGCACCCCTCATGGATGCGGGCTTCACCAAAGCAGACGTGCGGCAGCGTTCGAAAGATCTCGGACTTGAGACCTGGGACAAGCCCGCGTCGGCGTGCCTGTCCTCGCGCTTTCCCTCCGGGCGGCCCATCAACATCGGGGACCTATCCCGGGTGGAACGGGCAGAGGCGCTTCTGAAAGCCAACGGTTTCAAGCAATGCCGGGTAAGGCTCATGGACGAGGCCGCGCGCGTCGAGGTCGATGTTGACGAGATCGCCCGACTGATGGATAAGGATCTTAGGGGGTGTCTGGTAGCCGGTCTGAAGGAATTGGGGTTCCGTTTCGTGACCCTGGACCTGGAAGGTTTTCGCTCGGGGAGTCTCAACCCCCGGGCCGTGGAGGCTCCCCATGGGATCCGTCGGAACCCCTGAGATTCTGCTCATCCTGGTCATCGCCCTGCTCCTATTCGGGCCGCAGAAGCTGCCCGAGTTGGGCAAGTCCCTCGGCCGTGCCATCAGGGAGTTCAAGAAGGCCAGCTCCGAGCTCCAGGAGACCATCGAGCGTGAAGTGGAAGACGTGAGCCGCCAAGTCAAAGAGCAGCCGTCCTCGCAGCCCTCTTCACCTTCCGCGTCGAACCTCCCTCCCGGAGCCATGCCTCCGCCCAGCATGCCCATGCCGGCTCCGGCTCCGACGGTGGCCGAAGCGAGCAAGAGTGAGCCGCCGCCGCCCGTGGAGCCCAGCTGATGGCCAAGGCGGCTCGGGGCGAGATGACCTTTTTGGAACACTTCGAGGAGCTCCGGAAGTGCATCTACAGGGCATTCCTGGGCGAGGTCGTGGCCTTCGCGGTGGCCACCTATTTCCTGACCGACATCATGAAGTTCCTCGTGGCGCCCTACTTCCGCTACCTGCCCCAGGGTCAGCAGCGCCTCGCCTACACGGAGATCACGGAAGTCTTCTTCCTGTACATGAAGGTCGCCTTCGTGGCCTCCCTCTTCGTGGCTGCTCCATGGATCTTTTACCAGCTTTGGCTCTTTATTTCGCCGGGCCTCAAGCCGAAAGAGAAGAGGTATGCCTTCCCCTTCATCGTGGCCACCTCGCTCTTCTTCATGACGGGGATGGCCTTCTGCTACTACATGGTCCTTCCCTACACGTTCAAGTTCTTCTTCGATTTCAACCAGGGGTTTGAGAACATCGTCACGGTTTCGAACTTCTGGGATTTCGAGATGAAATTCCTCCTCGGCATCGGCCTGACCTTCGAGACGCCCATCCTCATCCTCTTCCTCACGAGGCTCGGGCTTGTGTCACCCGGCTTCCTGGCGCGCAAGTTCAAATGGGCCGTCCTCATCTCTTTCATCATCTCGGCCATCATCACCCCATCCGGCGACCCCGTGAATCAGACCATCGTTGCCGTGCCTATCATCATCCTCTACGCCATCGGCGTTCTCATCTCGTGGATCTTCCGAAAGCGGGTTGAGCCGGGCACAGAGAGCCAGGCATAGAACGCCCCCGACCTGCTCGATCAGGATCATTTGGTGGTTCTCCGAGAGGGGTTTAGCGGCCTCGGGGCGCGGCGGTCGCCCTTCGCGGCTTCAGGCCCCGGTGGGGGACGGGGCCCAGAGGAGACGGCACGCCAGGACCTGTACGCCGCTCTTGGCCGGCAGGATGGTGACGGTCTCGAAGGGCTGACTCTCATACCTACTGGTGATGTCGCCTCTCGCCCCGTCCAGCTGACCCTGCAGTTGGTCCCTCTCACGCCTGGCCGAGTCGAGCTGGGCCTGGTCTTCCTGGACCTCATCCTTTGCCCTACCGGCCATGCGGGTCTTGCTCACGGTCCTGGAGATGGCTCCGCCGATGCTTCGTCTGGAGCCGAACAGGCCGCCGAGAAGGCCCAGCCCCGCGGAAACGACCGTCTCGGCCGTTCGGGCGGAGGCGTCGGAACGATCGCTCTCCAGCTCCAGTTCGAGCTTTGCCACCCTGTCCTGCGCTTTCTGAAGCTGGCGCCGAAGGGGGTTGAGCTTCTTTTCCAGTTCATCCCGAGAGGCCGCAATCCGAAGGGTCGCGGCACGGGACCGGAAAGTCTCAGCGCTTTCGCCGGGATCCTGAAGGGTCTCCGTGAGGGGATCTTTCAGGAGGTCGAGGTTCTGGCGGCGGGCGATGGAGGCGGCGGCCAGGCGCGCGGCCTTCGCCGGGTCGGTCTTGTCAAAATAGGGCGGGAGGGGCGCACAGGAGGCCGAGGGTTGAGGAGCATCGAGGCGGGGGGCGTCCGAGGCACTCACGGGGTCCGCGGCGAGGGCCTCCTCGATCGTGACGCCGGAAAGCGGCCATGCAAGACGGGCGCGCCGAAGAAGGGGCGCCGATTTTGGCGAGAGGCGATAGGTGATCTCCGCTTCCACCTCGAGGTACACGGCCAAAGAGTCGCCAGCGGAAAACAGGCTTTCCCAAGTGGCGGGTACGATGGGCCGCCCGGGCGAAGCTTGGGGCCCCGCGGGCGCGGCGCCTTTGAGAGTTACGGGAGTGGCACCTGAAGGCGGCGGCGGCGCTTCTGGAGCGCGGGAGAGAAGCCCCTTGAGCTGGGGCGCGGTGAGGGGTCCCGCCAGGTAGGACACGCACTGCCGGGTGCTCAGGAGCCGCGGCCCCGAGGCGCGGACGTCATGGACGACGAAAGTGCGGGGAGGGAGGTCGGCCAGAAGTTCCGCGGCAGCCCCTCCCCCCGGAAGATCGCCCAGGGCGTCCGAAACCCTCCTTCGGTCCTGTTCCGTCTGCAGGCGGCCCAGGAACCAGAGCCCCGCGTTCGTGAGTCCCTTGTAGTCCAGATCCACAGGGTTTTGACTCGCCAGGACCAGGCCGACCCCGAATGCCCGAGCCTGCTTTAGGAGGCTGAGGAGAGGCCCTTTTGTGGGCGGGTTGAGGGGATGGGGTGGAAAGAATCCATAAACCTCGTCGAAGACGATCAGGGCGCGCAGGTGCTCAGTCCCTGGCTGGCGGCGCGTCCAAGCGGAGAGTTCACTCAGAAGGAGTCCTAAGAAGAAGAGACGCTCGTTTTCGGAAAGGTGGGCCAGGGTGAAAATGGTCTGGGACGCTCCCGCCTTAGGTCCCAGGAAGGCCTCCAGGTCGAGAGGGTCGCCCTGCCGCCAAAGGGCCAGGGTGGGTGAGGCGAGGAGGGCGTTGAGCTTCATGGCCAAGGCCGTGCGTTCTTTCGGAGGAATGACCGCATCAAGATCCATGATGCCGAGGCGCTGGAGGGGGGGAGTCAAGACTTGCTGAACGAGGTCCTCGAGAGTGACCCCGAGGCCTTCGGACCAGGCTTTGAACAGCAGCTGGTTGAGGAGGAGCCCCTCGGGGCAAGTCCCGGGGTCGCCGTCAAAGCCCGCCAGCATGAACAGGGAGGACACGGCCCCAAGCGCAGATGAGCCCAGCGCCTCCGCGTCGGGCTGTCCAGGAGGGTCGAACCTCTGGAGGACGTTGATGGGAGCGGCGGAGGCCCCCGGAGTGAACACGCGGACGGGCACGCCCTTCAGCGCCGTGGCGTCCTGTGGGCCGAGACCCCAAGACGCCAGGCCGTCGCTCCATCCCCGGGCCGTGTCCTCGGCCCGCCCTGCGGGGCAGTACGGCGCGAAGTCCTCAGGCCTTCCCCCGGGAAAGACGAGGAGCCGGTCCGTCAGGTCCCCTTTCGGGTCGATGACGAGGGCCGGTATTCCGGCGAGGGCAGCCTCTTCCAGCAGGGATACCACGAGGCCGGTCTTCCCTGACCCCGTCATCCCGATGATCACACCGTGGGTCGTGAACCGG
>JAKAJA010000165.1 GCA_021814085.1 Acidobacteriota bacterium
CGTGGTTTTCCGCCAGCAGGTCGTCAAGCCCGTGCACGACACCAAGCCCAACCTGGAGATCGTCCAGGGGCTGGCCAAGCGCCTGAACCTCTCGGACTACTTCGACTACACCATGGACCAGTGGGTGGATGCCCAGGCCAAGGACCTCCCCGTGGACAACCCCCTCGCATACCTCAAGAAGCACGGCGTCCTCGGGATCGCCGAGCCCAAGTTCGGGGGGACCCTCAAGCCCGACCACCGGTTCGTCACCAAGTCCGGCAAGATCGAGCTCTACTCGGAGCGCCTGCAGGAATCAGGGTTCGACGCGCTTCCCGTCTACAAACCACCCGTCCTGCCGCCCGCGGGCCGCTTCCGCATGGTCCTGGGCCGGAAGGGGTACTTCACGCACGCCAACCAGACCAACAACCCCTGGCTCAACGAGTTCTACCCGGAGAACGACCTCTCCATCAACCCCCGGCCGGCGCAGAACCTTGGCATCAAGACGGGGGACATGCTGGAAGTCTCGAGCAGCGCGGGAACGGTCAGGCTGAAGGCGCGCGTGACGGAGGAGATCCGCCCCGATTGCGTCTTCATGCTCCACGGTTACGGGAAGAAATCCAAGTGGCAGAAGCTCGTCTACGGCGTGGGGGCGAGCGATGCGGTTGTCCTGGAGACGGCCTGGGACGAGGTCTCGGGCAACGCGGCCTTCCACGAGACCTTCGTGAACGTCCGGAAAGCTTGAGGCGACGACCATGGCTGACACCAAGAAGAAGCGTTACGTGCTCGTCCTCGATTCGAAAAAGTGCATCAACTGCAAAGCCTGCGTGGTAGCCTGCAAGGCCGAGAACGGCGTCCCCGTGGGCAAGTTCCGGGACTGGATCACGGAGGAGCGCCGCGGGACTTGGCCGCGCCTCATGGCCACCTTCGACCCCGAGCAGTGCATGCACTGCGAGAACCCCTCATGCGTCCGCGTCTGCCCCACGGGGGCCTCGTGGCAGAGGAAGGACGGCATCGTCCTCGTGAACTACGACGACTGCATCGGGTGCCGGTACTGCATGATCGCCTGTCCCTACAACGCCCGCTACTTCAGGGAGGACCTGGGGGTCGTGGACAAGTGCACCCTCTGCGCCCACCGCGTGGACAAGGGCGGGATCCCGGCGTGCGTGGAGACCTGCCCCTCCAAGGTCCGCGTCTTCGGTGACCTTGAGGATCCGTCCAGCGACGTGTCCCAGCTCCTGAACACGCGCCGCTACCTGGTCAAGAAACCCGAGACGGGCAACGGCCCGCAGCTCTATTACCTCCTGTAGGGGAGTGCCATGCAGACCATCGAGTGGGGATTCCTGATCGTGAATTACCTTTTCCTCGGCGGCCTATCCGCGGGCCTCTTCTTCGTCTCTGCGCTCGCCACCTACCTCCAGGAGAACGGAGAGCCCGCCTACCCGAGGATCGCCAAATACGGCGCCATGATGGCTCCCTGGCCCGTTGCCCTGGGCTCCTTCCTCCTCATCTTCGACCTGGGGAACTGGTACCGGTTCTACAAGCTCTTCATCGTCTTCAAGTGGCAGAGCCCCATGTCCATCGGGTCCTGGCTCCTGCTCGTGTTCACGGGGATCACTTTTCTGGCGTTCTGGGCGTGGCTTCCGGAGGAGACCCGGCACCGGCTCTTTTCCCTTCTGCCCAAGAGGCTCGCGTTCCTGAAGAGGTTCGACGTCAACATCGACGCCTGGAAGCGCCCCCTGGCCATGGCCGGGTTCCCCTTCAGCATCGGCGTGGGCATCTACACGGGCGTCCTCCTCGGCGCGGTCCAGGCCCGGCCCTTCTGGAACACCAACCTCGTCGCCCAAATGTTCCTATTCTCGGCCTTTTCCACGGGCACCGCGGCTCTCATCCTCGCCCTCTCGGCCAACAAGAAGGAGCTGGACTTCAGACAGCTGCGCTTCCTATACACGCTGGACATCTGCTTCATCACCATCGAGTTCTTCATCGTGCTGCCCTACCTGATCCACGGCAAGCTCTCGGTGCTCGCCGTGCAGGAGGCCCTGAAGCTCATCCTGGGCGGACCGTACACCCTGACCTTCTGGCTCTTCTTCATGCTGGCCGGACTCCTGCTCCCCCTCTTTATCGAGCTTTGGGAGATGGCGCCGGCGCTCTTCCAGAAGGCCACGATCCACCACAACAAACCCCTCGCTTCCGTCGCGGCGGGGCTGGTTCTTCTGGGTGGCTACCTGTTGAGGTACATCTTCGTCTACGCCGGCCAGATCAGTGCGTTCAAGTGAGGCGACGATGACCCCCAAGCGGAAGGCCGCGGGCGCTGACGCCCCCGAGGACTTGGTCCCGGCCCTGTCATCGGTGTTCTCCCTCTTATCCGAGGTGTTCCTCGAGCCCGAGGCGGACGTGAAGGTGCGCCTCGGGGAGGTCCTGGCCTTTTGTCCGGTGAACTGCCCTGGCCTCGAGGGCCTGCCCAAGGCGCTGCAAGGCATGATCGAAAATTGCGAGCCGCCGAACGGACAGGCCATGGAGTTCGTCAGGCTCTTCCTTCACGGGAACGGCAACGCGACGGTTCATCCCTACGAGTCCGTCTACACCCACGGCCACCTCATGGCCCCCGAATGCCTGGACGACTGGCGGGCTCTCCACGAGGAGGTGGGCATCCACCCGCGGGGCACCCTCCACGTCCCGCCGGACCACCTCGGCCTGGAGCTGGAGTTCCTGGCCTACGTCCTTTCACGGATTGCCTCGGAAGGGGACCACGCGGAATCGCAGCGCGTCCGGGCGGCGGCGGAGACGGCCCTCCGGAGACACCTCGTTCCCTTCTCCCGCCGATTCGTCGCGAGGCTTTCAGGGGCCGGGCCCAGCACCTATTACGCGAGCGCCGGAGCGGCTCTCGTGGAGGGGCTTCACGCCTGCGTCATCATTCTGGGATTGTCCCCCGACCCCGCCCAGGGGTCGCCCGCCAACAACTAAAAAGGGGCGGGCTCCCGCCCGCCCCTGGCATTCCCATCGGCTCCAAATTCAGCGGTAGACCTCTTCGATGCCGAGTTCCTTGAGCTTCCGCCACAGGGTGGTTCGCCCGATGCCCAGCTCCTTGGCCAGCAGGGAGCGGTTCCCCCGGAATCTCTCCAGCAGCTCGATGAACTGTTCCCGGTTCTCCGGCGCGGCGTGAACAGCCGGTTCGCCGGCCTCGTCCCTGGCCTTGCCGCGGCCATTGCGGCTCGGCGACGGGGGATCGATAGGTGTGCGCTCCAAGCGGGCCATTGTCCTCCCGCCCCGCCAGGACTGGATCTCCACGGGAAGGGCCGGCCGTTCGAGGACGGTCCCCTTGGAACAGACGAAGGCGTACTCGAGGGCGTTGCGCAGCTCCCGGACGTTTCCCGGCCACGGGTATTCCACGAGGAGGGCAAGGGCTCGGGAGGAGACCTCCTGGATGGAGCGGCGGTACTTCTGGTTAAACAGGTCGATGAAGTAGTTCAGGAGGATCGGGATGTCTTCCTTCCGGTCGCGAAGGGGAGGGATCTGGATGGGGATGACGTTGAGCCGGTAGTAGAGGTCCTCCCGGAAGGTCCCCTTGCGGATCGCCTCCTTGAGGTCCTTGTTAGTGGCGGCCAGGATGCGCACGTCCACCCGCTGGGTCCGGGTTCCTCCCACCCGCTCGAACTCCTTCTCCTGGAGCACCCGGAGGACCTTGGCCTGCAGGGGGGGAGACATGTCGCCCACCTCGTCCAGGAAGAGGGTGCCGCCGTCCGCGAGTTCGAACTTGCCCACCTTGTCGCTCACGGCCCCCGTGAAGGCGCCCTTCACGTGCCCGAAGAGCTCGCTCTCCAGGAGGTTCTCCGTGAGGGCGGAGCAGTTGATCTTGATGAAGGGCTTGTTGCGCCGCACGCTGCCGCCCACGATGCCGTTGGCGAGCATCTCCTTGCCCACGCCGCTCTCGCCCAGGATCAGCACGGAAGTGTCCGTGTCCTTGATGGTGTGGACAAGGTCGAGGACCTCCTGCATGCGCTTGTTCTTGGTGACGAACCCGTGGGCCTTCACTAGAGACGCGGCACGCTGCTGGAGGTTGACCAACTCCGAATTGTCCCGGACGATGGCGATGACGCCGGAGACCTCGCCTGACGTGTCCCTTTGGAGGTACGTGCTCTTCAGCACGTGCCTCGCGTGGTCCTCCGCGTCCAGGACCCGCTCGCGGCAGTTGGCCACCGCCTTGCGGTTCTGAAGGGTCCACCGGACGGGGCAGTCGGTCTCGCACTTGTCCGAGTGGAAGACCTCGGGGCAGGGCCTGCCAACCACCTCCTCCCGCCGCTTGTTCAGGAAGCGGAGGAGGCTTTCGCTGGCCCCCGTCAGCACCAGGGACTGATCCACCGTGAAGTACCCCTCCGCGATGGCGTCCAGGATGACGGAGAGCTTGTCCTTCTCCTGTTCCAGCTCGAGGGAGGTCGAGCGGAGGGACTCGAGGTAGTTCCCGAGATCCGCCATGTCCTTGAAGATCTCCATGGCGTAAGGTTCGCCGGGCTTGGACTGGGACCCTCCAAAGATGCGGTGCGTCATGCAGAGGGGGCCCACTCCCGGGCAGCCGCAGGAGATGCTGTGCCGCTGGATCGTGCTCCTGTTGTCCGCCTCGGCGCGCTTCATGAGGCACTGGGTCTCGCAGACCGCGGTGTTGGTCACATCGGCGCACGAGCGGCCCGCCAGCTCTTCCCCCGGGCCGATCTCGAAGAGCCGGTAGAAGGCCGGGTTGGCATACAGGATGATCCGCTCGCGGTCCAGGATGAGGACCCCGTCGGGGAAGTCCTTCAGAATCGTTTTGCAGTAGTCGCCGGGGAAGGGAACCATCGAACGCACCTCAGGCACCAAGGGTAGGACCGGGGAGGGGGAGTGTCAAGGAATATCCAGAGGCTCTAAGGGTTGGCGGGTGAACTCAACCGCACCACGTACGCTACGAGCTCGGTCCTCGCCTCGCCCTTGATTCCGGGGAAGGACGGCATGCCGTTCCCTCCGTGGTCCAGGCGCTGGATGACCGCCTCCTTGCTGAGGGCGCGTCCGGCGAGCGAGGGGCCGGTGGAACTTCCCTGATGACAGGGGAGGCAGGCATCCATGTAGATGGTCGCCGCGTCG
>JAKAJA010000166.1 GCA_021814085.1 Acidobacteriota bacterium
CGCGAGCCTGACGACGCAGAAGGTCCGGCGCCGTCGGCGCACGACTCAAGAGATCAGGTACGGCCCGATCTCGTGCAGGAGCTGGAGGGGCGACAGCCCCGCCTTTTCGGCCAGGGCCTTGATGTCCTCCCACTCGGGATGGCTCCTGCGTCGCCCCGACGGGGCTGTGACCACTTTCACCCTGAGGGGGCCGTGCGGCGTTTCGAGGCTGATGGATTCACGGGGCAGCTCGCGCCGCTCCCAGCGGGAATAGCGGACGCCGATGGTGGTGGTGTGCTCGAGGAGAAGGTCCGCGAACAGGCCTTCCTGGCAGGCCTCGCAGATGACGCTCACGGTCCAGCCGGGCCTGCCCTTCTTGGCCAGAACGGGGGTGACGAAAACGTCAAGGGCTCCGAAGCTGCGGATGTGGTCCAGGGCCCCGGCGAGGTGCTCCGGGGTCACGTCGTCCACCTGGGCCTCCACGAGGCTGACCAGTCCCTCACCGGGCTCTTCAGCCATCAGGATGACCCTCAGGAGGTTCGGGGCCCCTTCCGTGTCCTTGGTGCCCGCGCCGTAACCCACCGCCTTCACGGTTCCCCGGGGCAAGGGACCGAAGGAGCGCGCCAGGGTCGTGGCAAGAACGGCCCCCGTGGGAGTGGTCCGCTCGATGGGGGGGCCGAAGGAAAAGACCGGCACGCCTTTCACGAGCTCGGCAACGGCGGGAGGCGGAACGGGGAAGGTCCCGTGCTCCATGACCGTGAACCCCGAGCCCAGGTTCAGGGGGCCGCATTCCACCTCGGGACTGCCGAGGGCGGCCCATGCCGCGCAGGCGCCCACGATGTCCGCGATGGCGTCCGCCGCTCCAACCTCGTGGAAGTGGACGTCATCCACCTTGCATCCGTGGACTTTGGCCTCGGCTCGGGCCAGGCGCCTGAAGGCTTTCGAGGCGGCCTCCTCGACCGCCGGTTCGAGGCGCGCCTTCGCGATGAGGTCCAGGATGTGGGACAGGTGGCGATGGGGGTTGGGCCCGTTCCAGGTGACCGTGCCAAAGGTCGCTTGCGCGCCCTGACGGCGGACCTTCTCGAACCGGAATGCCAGGCCTGGCAGGTTCAGCCGCCCGAGGGCGGAGTTGACGGCCTCGGGCGGGGCGCCGGCGTCCACGAGGGCCGAGACCGTCATGTCTCCGGCGATGCCCATGAAGGGGTCGAGGTAGAGGATCACGCAGGCAATCTCCTAAGAGAGTGATAAGTGCCGAGTGCTAGGTGCTGAGGGAAGAATGCCGCGTGGTCATGATCGCCCCGCCGCACCGCTGTCGCCATGGGCAACTGGCCCCCTCAGGAGCGCCGCTTCGATGGCGCCGCGGGCCTTTTGGACCAGCTGGTTCCTGTCCTGGTAGCCCAATCCCTCCACGGGTATGGGCTCAAGAAATTCAACCTGGATGGTTCCCGGGTGAATGATGAAGGCGTGCCGGCTCTGTGCCTCGCGGGCCCCATGGAGAACGAAGGGCAGAACGGGGACGCCCACCTCCATGGCGACCACGAAGGGGCCCTTCTTGAAGGGGAGGAGGAGTTGGTCGGAGCAATTGCGCGTACCCTCAGGGAAAGCGAGGATGCTCAGTCCCGTGCGTTTCATTCGGACCGACAGCTTGTTCATGGTGCGATGGGCCTTGGTGCTGTTGCCCCGGTCGATGAAGGGGAACCCGCCCACCCAGAGGGCCCAGCCCAAAACGGGCCAATAGATGAGTTCTCTCTTGGGGAGGAACCGGTAGTAGCGGTCACGCAAAGCGGGGATCGTGGCGTAGATGTCGAAGTTGCTCGTGTGGTTGCCGACCAGGACCTGCGGGTGGTTTTTCAGCACCCGCTCCAACCCCACCACCTCGAGCTTGACCCCCGACATCCACAGGATGATGTTGCCCCAGAGCCGGCCGAGCCAGAAGACGATCTGGCCCCGAGTGAAGGGGCTGAGGAGGATCGCCGTCGTCCCGAAAACGGCCACCATGATCCAGATGGCCACGTGAACGCACGTGCTTCGCGCCACGAGGCCGAGGGCTGGGGAGGTCGTGGCACTGTCCCGAGCGGCAGCATCCGTCGTCAAAGAGATGCTCCTTCTGGGGATAGTATACGTGAATCATCCCTCATCCCAGTGCCGCGCCCAGGAGATTGAGGGGGAGCTCCACGATGATGTGCACGAGGAGGCGGATGATGGGGCTCAGCACCAGGCCCAGGATGGGGGTCAGGAAGATGATGAGGAGGAGGATGGGGCCGATGCGGCGGAACTCGTCATAGAAGCGGCCCAGGGCCCCCGGGAGGAGGGCGGAGAGGACCCACGACCCGTCCAGCGGCGGTATGGGGATGAGGTTGAATGCCGCCAGGACCAGGTTGATGACGGCGAGCTGGAGGATCCACCACGGCACCGTGTACTGGGTGTTGATCTGCGCGAAGAAAGGCCTGGCGCCCATGCCTATGAGAACGGCCGCCATGACGGCCGTTGCCAGTATGGCCACGAGGAGGTTGCTGATGGGCCCGGCGGCTCCCACGAGGGCGCCGTCCCTCCTGATGTGCTTGAAGTTTCGAGTGATGACGGGGACGGGCTTGGCCCACCCGAAGATGGGGCCTCCCACGAGGGCCATGACGAGGGGGAGGAGGACTGTCCCGATGGGGTCGATGTGGGGGATGGGGTTGAGGGTGATCCGGCCGAGCATGCGGCCCGTGGAGTCGCCCAGCTTGTCCGCCATCCAGGCGTGGGCGCTCTCGTGCACGGAGAGGGAGAAGAGGATGATCAGGACCTGGAGGAGAATGGCCAGAATGCCGAGGGGGGAGAAATCCATGTGGTTCATGCGGGTTATGTCCTCATAGGGGGAAATTCACAGCCAGGTTTTCTCGCCGGGAGGCCGTCATCGTTGAGGACCGCCTCCCGCCGTTTAGAGACACGTCGTCATAATCTCATGGGCCCCAGGACGGCTTCATCCCACAGGGGAATGCTCTCGTGAATTCGCGTCTCTCCGCCTGAGGTGGCCGCGATCCGCACGGAAGGGTCGTGCTTGGCGTCCGTGTACCTCGCCACGATGGCCGCGCAGAGCTTCTCTTCCTGGGGGGAGGGGAGGTTCTCATCCGTGAGGGCCATGGGGCCGTTCACCTCGGGCGCCTCCAGGCGCACGCGGGTGGCGGCATAGCGTTCGAGAAACGCGTTCTCCCCCTCGTTGCGGCCCACGATGAGCTTGAGGGCCGGCGATATGCGGAAGTGCCTCCCGAGCTTGAGGAGGGCCACGTCCTCCCAGCCGATCCGTTCCTTGCCCCGGTGGGCCATCTTGTCCCTGAATTTGCGCGCGTAGGCAGCGTCCGTCAGGAAGCAGCAGCCTCCCGCGGGCATGGGGTAGTCCGTGATGCCCTTCTCGGCCATGAGGTCCATCTGCTTCCGGCGTCCCCGCCCCTGGAGTCCGAGGAGCTTCTCCCGGTCCACCAGCCCCTCCTGCTCGGGGATGGTGGGGGGAAGGCGCTTGGCGGAGAGGGGCCGCAGGAGCCTTCCCGCGAGCCCCGAATCCTTCTCCACGATCCGCATGGTGTCCCGGCGCTGGCTCATGGGGCGCTGCCCCATCACTTCTCCCGTGGCGACGAAGTCGGCGCCCTCCCGCTCCATGATGATCTTGGCTTTCTTGAGCATATGGGCGCGGCAGTCGATGCACGGGTTCATGTGGGCGCCGTACCCGTGCTTTGGGTTGAAGACCACTTCGAGGTAGTCCTCCGAGAGGTCCACGACCTCCACGGGAATCTGCAGGTCGGCTCCTGCCCGGAGACCCTCGTGGCGCAATTTCCTGGGGTCCGCATGGGCACCAGCCGTGGCGCGCTTGTGGTCGGACATGCAGAAGCCCGTGGAGAAATTCACTCCCATGACCTCCACGCCCTGCTCCTGGAGGAGGCGCGCGGCCAGCGTTGAATCGAGGCCGCCGGACATGAGGACGACGGCCTTGGCGTGAGGACGCGCCGGAACCGTGCCGGCCCCTCTAGGTTCGGCGGTATTGTCGGGGGCGTGCAGGTCCTCGGGCATGAAACCTCCCTACGAAGGGTACCATACCGGCGGAGGCGGGGCGGTATTCCCGCGGGCGCCTTGTGCGGGACGCCGCGGCCCCGTAAAATCGCACCAGGAGGGGCGCCCGTGGGCCTTCAGAGCGACAAGTTCACCCTTCAGGGGCTGGTTCAGCCATGGAGATGCGACATCTGCGGGGCGACTTACGAACCTGATTTAAAGGGCATCTGCGCGGGTTGCGGGAAGCTCATCTGCGGCGAACACCGAATCCCCAGAGAAAACCCGCGCGCCCTCGGCGGCAAGGACTTCCTATGCCCGGGGTGCGCGGCCTCCCAGGGCCTGTCGTGAGTTCCTCTCAGGCCAAGAAGGCCCGTTGGCTCCTCGTCCTGGGCTTAGCGAGCGTCTCCTTCGCCTCCATCCTGGTGCGATACTGCGCCGCACCCGCACTTGCCATCGGGTTCTACCGAAAAGCCCTCGCCTCCCTCATCCTCCTGCCTGTCATCCTCGTGCGGCACAAGAGGGAGCCGTGGGACGGTGCGCTGCAACGGAGCCTGCTGCCCTACACCCTTGGATCGGGAGCCATCCTGGGCCTTCATTTTGCCTGCTGGATCGCGGCGATCCAGCACACCACCGTGTCCTCGGCCCTCCTGGTCATGTCCACACAGCCGGTGTGGGCGGGGATCCTCGGGTACCTTTTCCTCAAGGAAGCGGTTCCGCGGCGGGGGATCCTGGCCATCGCCCTCTCCCTCCTGGGTGTGGGCATCATCGCCTGGGGCGACATGGGGCGGGGCACCACGAGCCTCCTCGGGGACGGGCTGGCCCTCGTTTCCGGTTTCGCCGCCGCGGCCTACCTGACGGTGGGACGCCACCTAAGGCAGCGCCTGCCCCTCCTCCACTACCTCGTCACGGTGTACGCCGCCTCGGCCGCGTGCATGGGGATAGCGGCGCTCCTGGCGGGACAGCAAATGACGGGGTTCGACCAGAGGACGTGGCTCATGTTCGGGCTCATGGCGCTGTTCCCGTCGGTTCTCGGGCACAGCCTCGTCAACTATGCCATCCGCCACATCGAGGCTTATCGCG
>JAKAJA010000167.1 GCA_021814085.1 Acidobacteriota bacterium
GGATGAGGGCATCTTCTCCGAGAAGATGCCCTCATCCTCCTGAAGCATTACTACAGGCGCTTCGGAGGAGGGGAGCTCGAACTGGACGAGGGTGCAAAAAAGGCGTTGTCTTCCCACCCCTGGCCGGGCAACATCCGCGAAATCATGAACGTGTGCCAGCGGCTGGCCGTCTTGAATCCCCGGGAGAAGGTCGTCCGCGACCTCCTGCCAGCGGAGATCAGGCTTCCCACGATGGCGGCTGAAGATCCGGAGTCCTCCGAAAGGGGAGGGCTGTGGGACCAGGAGCGTGCAGCCATCCTCCGGGCACTTGAAGAGCAGGGCGGCAACCGATCGGCGGCCGCTCGGGCTCTGCGCGTCCCGCGGCACATCCTCTTGTATCGCATGAAGAAGTACGGCCTCGACTAGGATCGATCTTCAGAGTGAAAGGGGGCCATCGCTGGCCCCCTCCGGGAAGTTCACGGCGCGCGATGGGCGCAGGTTCAGTGGCTGCTTCCATATGGGTCGGGGCAATAGCCGCCCGAGAACCCCCTGGCGTGTTCCCGGCGGTCCAGGGGGTCGAGCGTGGGTCTGGGCTCTGGCAGCACGCCGAGCCTCACGAGCTGGGGGCGGAACTCGTATCGGATCCGAACCACGGCGCTGGGGTTGCGCTCGAGCTCGAGGTGGACCCATTCCACGCCGTGGTCTTCCTTTCGTCCAATCCCCGTGGCGGCGTAATCATTCGAGAGGCCGGCGGAGGATTTCGATTTGGATTCGGCCGATGATTCACCCTTTTGCGAGGGGGCTGGCGCTGGCGCATTCAGCGATTTCGGAGCCTCGAGGCGATCCGGGCCTGACGGGGAATCTTTCATCCCACCGTATCCAGGGTAGAGATCAATAGGCCGGGGCGGTGGCGGTGGCGGGACCTTCTCGCGGAAAAAGGCCGCCTCGATCACCCCGAGGTTGTCCGTTTGGCCAAGCCAGGCGCCGTAGGACTTTTTTTCGCCGGTGAAATAGAATTTCCGGGCTTCGGAACCGTTAATCTGCCACCCCGAAATGGTCACTGTCTCATAAGGTCCGAGAACCCATTTCGGGGCGTTTCGGACGCTGCTCCGTTTGGCGTTGATCGTGTTGAGGCCGTCCACCGATAGTGCCACCGCGACCCGGCAAGGCAGGGGGTTGGTGATGCGGAGCGCATACTCGCGATCCTTGAGCGCCTCCACGTACACCGTCCCTCCGCTCACGAACTCGGGGCGCTGGACCTCGTCCACCATGAGGGCCAGGGAAAAGCCGTCCCGTCCGGCGGGCCATAGGGAAGTGGCAGAGAGGGCGATGGTTAGGCACAGGGCGGTCAGCAGGGGCTTTCTGAACATGGCGGGCCTCCTTCTAGCTGCTTGAGACCGGGAGGGGAGGAGGTGGTTCCACCTGTGTCGGAGGCAGCCCGACACCGGGAGCGCGGGCACACCTTCTCAATGCCGCTGGAAGTTCATGGGAATGAAGGTTTGCTCTGGGCGTTCAGCTGATCCGTTTGAGCCTGTATGAGCCCGGAGGAACGTGGAGGGGATGGATGACGTCCCGCAAGGTGGCCAGAGAGGCATCCATGGGCTTCCCGGCCGAATCCTGAACGCGCAAGGCGCTATCCGGGGAGATGACCACGGTCCAGACGCCGCCGGATGGCGGGGCCGCCGAGGGGGGCAGCTGCAGGGAAATGAAGGGCCCGGAGCCCATGAGTGGGCTCAGGGTGCAGACCACCGATGCCAGGGGTTCGGATTCGGGGAGTTGGGCGGAGAGCTCTGCCTTGGGACGCGAAAGCGCGGTGGCCGAGGGGCGGGAGCTGTCTCTGGATGCGGCGCCAGCGGGCTCGGGCGCCGCCCGTTCCTCGAAGCGGTTGGACAGGGGCTGGAAGGCCCCCTTGTCGTCAGCACCTTTTTGTTGAGGGGGCGGTGGCGTGGCGAAGAGAGAATCCTTCCGTTCGTCCGCCATATCCGACTGTAGGTCTGCGGGCCTTTCGCCTGCAGGCGCCGGAGGGGTGCTGGCCGAATCGGCGCGTGCGGCGGGGGCTGGGGCAGATGGGGACGAAGGGGCCGGGACCGCCTCCCGGGATTGGCCCGCGACGGGCGCAACGGATTTAAAGAGTTCAAGGGCAGCGGGGGCATCCTTCGCCTTGGCTTCGGCCCCGGGCTTCTGCTTGGAGGAAAGGGGACGCGATGCGGCAGGCACAGGCTCCGAGGGAGCCTTGGGGCGCAGCACCTGGACTAGGCCGTATCCCCCGAGGAGGAGCCCGAGGAAGAGGACCAGGAGGGGGCCGGCCCAGAGTTTTTTCAAGCCGAAGAGCCATGCTCCCTTGGCATGCTCCGACTCGGCGGCCTCCTGGACGTGGGCCATGATGCGGGTGTGCAGGAAGGGGGGCGTATCTTCCTCCCCCATGGCATGGAGTTCCTTCCGCACGGCCTGCCAGTGGTCCCAGAACTCCTGGCAGCCCGGACACTCGTGGACGTGGGAGTTGGCCTCTCCAGAAGTGATGGCTCCCTCGCGATTAATCAGTTCCCGGACTTCGTCGCAGGTCATGGCCATATGCCCTCCAAGGCCTCGCGCAGGGCCTGCCTCGCCCTGGAAAGCCTGGATTTGACGGTGCCCACGGGGCAGTTGAGGAGGAGGCCCACCTGGTCATAGTCGAGGTCTTGGATGTCCCGCAGGACGATGATCTCGCGGTGCTCGGGCGAGAGGGCGTGGAGGGCCCGCCCGAGGGCCTGCCTCAGCTCCGATCCGAGGGTCATGGAAGCGGGGTCGGGAGAGATATCTTGAAGCGCGGGCTCCATCTCCTCTCCATCCTCACGGTTTTCCCTGGCGAGGGGAGACCGCTTGCGCTTCATTTTCCCCGCCGTGCTCGAAAGCATGTTCCGGCAGACGTTCATGCAGATTCCGATGACCCAGGTCTTGAAGGAGGCATCGTTTCTGAAGTCTTTGAGGGACCGGTAGACCCTGATGAAGGTCTCCTGGGAGGCCTCCATGGCGTCATCTGGATCTCCCAGCATGCGCAGGGCGACTCGGTAGACCTCCCGTTCCCGGCTGCGGACGAGGGCTTCGAAGGCGTCCTCGTGCCCCGCCTGGAAACGGGTCACGCTCGCCGCGTCGGCATCCCAGTCTCTGCTCCGGTTCTGGCCCATGGGCCCCGCATCCGCCATGGACCAAGGATATACCAAAACCAGTCCCACGTTTAACCTCCCGTCCACTTAGACCGTGACGGAGGGTGGTAGTTCCAGGGGACGGACTGTGAGGGTGGAGAAGCAATCAGTCCAGTTGGACCGGTTCCCCGGCCTTGAGAATACGCACGTCGGAGTGGCCCAAGGCGTTCAGGTGCGCTCGCAGGTGGGCCTGCGCGTCCGGTTCGCCGTGCACCAGAAGTATCTTCTGGAGGCGGCCTTGGTCGAGCTTTCCGACGTAGTCTCCGATTTCCCTGTAATCGGCGTGCGCGGAAAATGCGTTGAGGATCTTGACCCGGGCTCTGACGGGATGCCTCTCGCCGAAGATGGTTACCTCGGGGCGCTTGTCGGCGAGGGCCCGCCCGAGGGTGTTCTGGGCCATGAACCCCACGATGAGGACCGTGTTGCGCTCGTCCCCAATGCCGTGCAGGAGGTGGTGGAGGATGCGGCCGGCCTCGCACATGCCCGCTGACGAGATGATGACGCAGGGGGCGGTGAGGTCGTTCAACTTTTTCGATTCCGCGGAATCCGTGATGTAACGCAAGGCCTGGAACGTAAAGGGGCTCTCACCGTTGTCGAGGAATTCCTCCACCGCTTCCGCATCGTAGCAGTCCTCGTGGGCCCTGAAGATGGTCGTGGCGGAGACGGCCATGGGGCTGTCCACGAAGACGGGGACGGCGGGAATGCGGCCGGCCTTGTGGAGCCTGTGCAGGAAGTAGATGAGCTCCTGGGTTCGTTCCACGGCGAACGCGGGGATGATCACCCGCCCGCCCTGGGCGACCGTCTTGCGAACCACGTCGGCGAGCTCTTCTTCGGCTGTATCAATAGGGTCGTGGAGGCGGTCGCCATAGGTGCTCTCACAGACGAGCACGTCCACCGGAGGAATCACCTCTGGGTCCCTGAGGAGTGGCAACCCAGGCCGGCCGAGGTCTCCCGTGAAGCCCACCGCCATGCCCCCATCGAGTTCCAGACGTACCAGGGCCGACCCCAGAATGTGTCCCGCATCGTACAGCGTGGCTCGGACCCCTGGGGCGATTTCCCGGGCACGCCCGTAGGGAACGGTCACATAGCGAGACATGGCCTCGCGGACGTCTTCCGGGCTGTAGAGGGGAGGGAAGACCTTCCGCCAGGGCCGGGGGTTCTTCTTCTGCTGGTTGTCGAGGAACCGGGCGTCGTATGCCTGGATCCGGGCCGAATCTTCGAGGACGAGACCGGCGATGTCGCGCGTGGCGCTCGTGGACAGGATATCCCCGCCGAATCCCTCCTTGACGAGGAGGGGGAACACGCCGCAGTGGTCCAGGTGGCCGTGGGTGTTCACGCACGCGTGCAGGGAAGACGGGGAGAAGGGGAATACCTGGTTCTTTCGGCGGGCCTCCTCGCGGTGGCCCTGGAACATGCCGCAGTCCACGAGGACTTTGGTCCCGCCCGTGTCCAGCAAGTGTTTGCTTCCGGTGACTTCCTCCGCCGCTCCGTGGGCCGTCAAGGTGATCATAAGCACCCCCGACCTAGGCTACCGCCAGCGGAGACGGGGCGCAACAGGCGGACCCGTATCACCGGAGAGGCGCGAGACCCGCGCCTCTCCGTCTCAAGCCCGAAGTGACGAAGCTCAGGATCCCACTTCCTCGAACTTCCCGTCCCTCACGCGCCACACACTGTAGATGAACCCCGCGGGGTCGCCGCTGTCGTTGATCTGCATGAGCCCGAAAGGGGTTTCGAAGGTGAGGCGGTGAATGGCCTCCCCGACGGTTCTGTCGCTCAGGGGGGTGACGGCCTTGGATGCGGCCATGAGGCCCACGTTGGCGGCCGTATAGCCGAAGATGCTGAGAGGTCCCGGGGACGCTCTGAACCGCTTCTCATAATTCGCCGCTAACTCTTTGGCCTTC
>JAKAJA010000168.1 GCA_021814085.1 Acidobacteriota bacterium
AGCGACAGGGAGGTCCCCTCCGCCGTGAAGCACCTGCGCCGGTCGCACGTCCTGGGCTTTGACACGGAGACACGGCCAGCTTTCCAGCGCGGGGTCTCTTACCGGCCGGCCCTCCTCCAGCTCGCCTCTTCCGAGGCCGTGTGGCTCTTCCATCTCCCCATGCTGGCCTACCCCAACGACCTATGGGGGCTCCTCTCGGACGAGAGTGTCATCAAGACCGGCGTGAGCCTGGACTACGACGTCAAGCAGCTCCAGCTCCTCTCCCCCTTCGAACCCGCCGGCTTCGTGGACCTCGTCACCCTGTCCGCGCCCCTCGGGTACAAGGCGGCGGGGCTCCGCAACCTCGCGGGCAATCTCCTGGGGTTCAGGATTTCCAAAGGGCCCAAGACCTCCAACTGGGAGCGCCTGCCCCTCTCCGCCGCCCAGGTCACCTACGCCGCCACCGATGCCTGGGTCGGCCGCGAGCTGTACTTGAAGCTCAAGGCCAAGACGGACAGACTCCACGGCACCTCTTGACCCAACCCCTGCGGCCAGAAAGCTGCCGTAACCCTATGGAGCGCCGCGAGAGACGGCCTCCCGATTGCCGTCATTCAAATCGCGCCCATCCCCTTCCAGAAAACGCATGAGGGTTCGTCTGGTCCGTTCAGAGAGTCCACTTCAACTATGCCCGCACAAGGCGGCCCGCGGTACCTTGGGTGGAATGACCCTCCCCCGTGGCATCTGCGGGCAAGTGGTTCGCCTCCATGGAGATTTGAGATAGATTTGGTTTTTCCAGCCGCGCCGGAACGGCCGACCAAAGGCCAGTTTCTGGAGCTCGTTCGATCGAGGAGCCGCCGTGTCCAAGATCGGACTGGCCAACTCATGACCGTGGTCAAGGACGAGATGCCGGTCGTCCAAATCGAGATGGCGGAGGAGATCTCTTTCGAAGCACCGCTCTTCCCGCGTCCTTTCCATCCGAGGTGATTCCGTGACGAATCCTGACACCGAGAGCCCCTACCTCAACCTCCCCCTGCCGCCTTGCCTGAACATGATCTACTTGGACAACGGTGCAACCTCCTTTCCCAAACCCGAAGAGGTGTACGCCTTTATGGACGATTTCTACCGCCGCCGCGGCGTGAACCCTGGGCGCTCGGGGTTCGACCTCTGCCTGGAGGCGGGGAGCCTGGTGGACGACACCAGAAAGCTCTTATGCACCTTCTTCGGGGGAACCGATCCCAACCGCCTGGTCTTCGGGTACAACTCCACGGACGCCCTGAACCTGGCCATCTTCGGCATCCTCAAACCCGGCGACCACGCCGTCACGACCCACCTGGAGCACAACGCCGTCATCAGGCCCCTCTGGCACCTCCAGGAGGAGGGCCTGCGCGTGGACTGGGTGGACTTCGACGAGCAGGGTTACGTGGACCCCGCCCGGGTGATCGCGTGCATCCGCAAGGACACCCGGGCCGTCGTCATGAACCACGGTTCGAACGTCATCGGCACCGTGCAAGACCTGGCCCCCGTTGGCCGCGTCTGCCGCGAGCGCGGGATTCCCTTCATCGTGGACGCCTCGCAGACCGCGGGGATGGTCCCGTTGAGCATGGAGGAACTCCGCGCTGACGTGATCTGCTTCACGGGACACAAGAGCCTCATGGGCCCCATGGGCATCGGCGGGATGCTGGTGCGCGAGGGGGTGCAGATCCGCCAGACCCGGGCGGGAGGCACGGGCGTGCGCAGCATCGAGCGCCACCACCTGGAGGAGTATCCCTTCCGGATGGAGTACGGCACGCCCAACCTACCGGGCATCGCCGGCCTGCACGCGGGCGTGGAATGGGTGAACAAGCAAGGCCTCCTTCGGATCCACCACCACGAGATGGCCCTCTGGAAGCGGCTCCGAGACGGCCTCCGGGACATGGATGGGGTCACACTCTACTGCCAGGAGGACGCGGGGAAGGAGCGCATCAGCGTGCTCTCCTTCAACGTGGCGGGCTTCGAGGCGGCGGACGTGGGGACCCTCCTCGACGTGGACCACAACATCGCGTGCCGGACGGGCCTCCACTGCACGCCCATGGTCCACGAGCACCTGGGCACTCACAAGCTATTCGGTACCGTCCGTTTCAGCATCGGGCCCTTCAACACGGAAGGACACATCGACAAGGCGATTGCCGCCGTCGCGGAGATCGCCGAGCTTGGGCGCAAGGGTCGTCGATAGCCCCATTCATTCGCTACAGACACTTTGTGGGCCCCTTCGGGCCCGAGAACGAAAAGGGCGGGCCAGCGGACCCGCCCCTCGTCTTTCTGAGTCACGTGATCGCTAGGGGCGATTCACGTTGTAGTTCCAGGAGTTCTTGACCACCGGCGTGCTGTCTACTGTACACGTGGGGCAGAGCCCGCACGGCAGGATGGAGCACGGGTTGTTGACGTGCCAGCCCTTCCACAGGAAGGTGACGCTGGGGCCGGAGACCGTGACCAGGTTGTACCCGATGTACCCCTGAGGTTTCCCGGAGGCGGGAATTTCGGGGTTGTGGTAGAACTGCCTGGCGGGATCCCGCACGTAGGATGGGCTGTAGTCGCAGTCGGCTTCCGTCTTGCCGTCAATCTCCGCGCCTCCCGTCCCCACGAGCACCTGGTGCATCGCGTCAATGCCGGTCCCGCCGGGAAGTGACGTGCCCGCGACGATCGTGTGGTCGAAGAAGTGCTCGTGCCCGCAGAAATAGATCTCGGCCACACCGGACAGCCCCTGGACAAACTCGTCCCTTCCCCCGGCGGTGGACGCGGTGGCGTCCATGGAGGTTTCCATCGAAACTTTGTACAGCGGGGAGTGACCGAAGGCGAAGCAGTGCGCTAGGGTGTTATCCGCCCTGAAGGCGGCGACCTGCCCGGACAGCCATCCGTTGCAGAAGACGCTCGGCACGACGGTCGAGGAGGTCGGGAAGACGCCGTTGTCCTTGTCGTGAATGGCCGCGTACTCGTCGATTCCAAGGAACAGGGTGTTCCCGTAGCGGAAGGAGTAGGTGAACCCCCTCTCGTCCATCTCGGGGTTCTGATCGGGCCCGGTCCCCATGGGAGGACCGTTCTGCGGGAGAAGACCACCGATGTACTTGGTCCACTGGCTCCGGGTGACGTCCCCCTGAAGGTAGCACTCGTGGTTGCCCCGCGTGGGATACAGGTTCTTGCCGGGGACGTAGCCATACTGAGCTGCCAGCGCGAGAAGCTCCTGGTACTGGAGATCGGAGAGCGCCATGGACTTGGAGCCGTCGGCGTCCCAGGCGGCGCAGGTGTTCTCGTTGTTGCACATCACCATGAATCCGGTCGCGAAGTCCCCCGGCATGAGGAGGAACTGGCAGTGGTCCTCGGCCGCCTTCTGGAACAGAAGGCCCAGGTGGCCGATGGCGATGCCGGGCAACATGAGGTCGCTCCGCGTGTCGTCCAGCACGCCGAAGGTGAAGCCGAGGTCCTCCGTGGAGTCGAGGGATGCCGTGAAGGAGCCCATGCGGACGGACTGGTCGAAGGTCTCCAGGCTTTTCAGGTCGAACTCCTGGCCTCCCAGGCGGTACCGCAGGCGGGCGATGGAACTTGCCGACAAGCCGCACATGGGCCCCGCCGTGCTATTGGAGACGACCCCGAGGGAGGCTTTCCCGATGATTGGGGCCGACAGCACTCCGTCGATGAACTGGGCACCGTCCGCGTCCGATACCGCGCCCGTAACCGTGAATTCCCTGATCTTGGCCGTCCGCACGAAGTCTTTCCGGGGATCGGCCATCCCGATGAGGCCCGAGGCCACACCTGCCAAGACGTAGGAATGCTGGAAGCCTCCGACCTCGACCTTCTCCACGTCGCCGCCCGATTCAATCCTGAGCTTGCGGACCCACCCCCGGATGGTGAGCTTCCCTATTCGCTCCGCCCGCAGGATATCGTGGGCGCCATCTCCCTGGCCGTCCCAGGTTTCCGCGACGAGGGATTTGATCTTGCCGCGGGTGGCGAGATTCAGGTCGCGCACGTTTCGAAATTGGAGGTGGCTCCCTCTGCCCGGCGCGGCCCCAAGGGTAATCTCGCTGGCTCCCGCCACATCACGCAGGACCAGCGTCTTGACTCCGCCCGTGGCCGTGATGGAACCCAGGAGGTCGGTGTTGGCCGCCTGAATGGCCTTGAGGTCTCCGTTGACCCGCACGTTGCGGACCGTGGTCTGGCCGGCGGTGCTGATCTGGAGTTCCGATGCGTCTGTGGTGCCGTCAAGGACGATGTCCACGGCGTTCGACCCGTCCGCGACGGTGGTGTATCCTTCGCCGGGCCCGGTGAGCGTTATGCGGACGGCGTCCCCGTCGCGGTCCTGGAAGGCGGCCGATGTCCCCTTCCCAAGGAGCATGGGCGGGACGCGGTTTTCCATGGCCCCGCAATCCACCCTTCCCGCCACCACGCGCGGCGCCCCCGTCTGGTCCGTGGGATGCTCGCAATCGGCAGGGCCGGCGTTTACGGCCGGGCTCCACGGTCTGAGGGCATGAGTGAGCGTCGCCCCCCCATTGCCCGAAAGGGGCAGGAGGCCTGGGTCCTGGCTGAAGATGTTGCCATGTCCGCCAAGGTTCCCGAGGTGGACCCCGAGTACCGAGTCGTATGGGAGGCCATCACCCTGAAGGTCGGCCACGCCGCCATCGCCCGAGGCGACGTTTCCGCTCAGGATGGACCCTCGGAGAAGGACCGCGCCACCCGACACTTCCCCGATGGTGCTGCTTCCACTTTCGGAAAGAAGGTAGTTGGCCACGCCTCCTCCGGTCCAAGCCCTGTTGGCTGTGACCGTCGAGTGCTCCAGGTCCACCGAACCGGGAAAAGCGTCGACGCCCCAGGGGCCTCCCGCCGTCACGATGTCGTTGAAGATGCCGCCGCCCATACCGCTCTTCTCCTCGACGGCAAGCAGGTGGGAGATTTCGACCTTCTCGGCAGCCCGCCCGGCCACGAGGGCCCCGGCCTCGTTTCCGGAGACCGTGCTGTTGAAGAGGAACAGCTCGGGAACCACGGCGGCTTTCCCTCCCCACGAATTGCAAATGCCTCCCCCGTTCC
>JAKAJA010000169.1 GCA_021814085.1 Acidobacteriota bacterium
CACGGCCCTCGACGCCTTGGGCGTAAAGCACGCGGCGGTGACCGTGGAGGATCACGGCGCCCTGGATTTCGTCCTGGGGGCCCGGATCGAGTGCGCCGTGAAGCGCGCGGGGTTGGGCGAAGGGCGGTCCTACCTGCCAGCGCCGGGGCCGGGGTTCGGGTCGAAGACGGCACGCGAGCGCTTCCGCCGGTCCCGCCTCTACCTCCCGGGCAACGAACCCAAGTTCTTCCTCAACGCCGGGCTCCACGGTCCCGACGGGGTCATCCTCGACCTGGAGGACTCGGTGGCGCCCAAGGAGAAGGACGCCGCCCGGTTCATCGTGCGCAACGCATTGCGCTGCGTGGACTTTGGGAACGCCGAGCGCATGGTGCGCATCAACCAGGGGGAGCGCGGCCTGGAGGACCTGGACGAGGTAGTGCCCCAGGGCGTTCATGTGATCCTCATCCCCAAGGTGGAAACGGCGGAGCACGTGCGCGCCGTGGACGCCCGCGCCAAGAAGATTGCGGCGGCGGCCGGACTGAAGAGCCCACCCTTCCTCATGCCCATCATCGAGAGCGCCATGGGCTGCTTCGAGGCGCCCTACATCGCCTCCGCGAGCCCCAACGTGGTGGCCCTCACCATCGGCCTCGAGGACTACACGGCGGACATCGGGGCCCAGCGCACCCTCGAAGGCAGGGAATCCTTCTGGGCCCGCTCCGTCGTGGTGAACGCCGCGCGGGCCGCGGGGGTCACCCCAATCGACACGGTCTTCTCCGACGTGGCCGACATGGAGGGCCTCCGCGCCGCGTGCCTGGAGGCGAAGGCCCTGGGCTTCGAGGGGAAGGGCTGTATCCATCCCCGCCAGGTGCCAGTGGTCCACGAGGCCTTCGCGCCCAGCGCGGAGGAAATCGATCGGGCCCGCCGCATCGTCCTGGCCTTCGAGGAAGCGGAGAGAAAGAAGCTCGGCGTCGTGAGCCTCGGGTCCAAGATGATCGACCCGCCCGTGGTCAAGCGGGCCCTCCGCACCGTTAAGATGGCCGAGGCGCTGGGACTGCTGCCCAAAGGCTGGCGGAAAGACAAATGATTTCACCACAGAGGGCACAGAGGACACAGAGAAGGTCTCTGGAGTGGAATGCAGATTCTGGATTGCTTCCTGCTGCAGGCCTCGGTGATCTCTGTGTCTCTGTGGTGAATTGGGGGGTTAAGTCATGGCCAGGGTTGAACTGAAGAAGAACGCGCTGGGGCGCATGGTGCCCCTAATGGTAAACGGCAAGAAGCAGGTGCCCTACCAAGGGGTGGATGAGCACGTGGCCAAGGGGCACCACGCGGCGCCTCCCATCGCGAGCTCGGCGAACTACCCCGGGGATGGCGACAAGCGCGTCGGGTCCCTCGCCGAGGCCCTGGAGATGTGCGGCCTCGAGGACGGCATGACCCTCTCGACGCACCACCACTTCCGCAACGGCGACCTCGTGGGGAACCTGCTCCTGGACACCGCCGGGAAGATGGGCAAGCGGGAGCTCATGTGGTTTCCCTCCGCCTCCTTCCCTTGCCACGAGCCCGTCATCGGGCACATGGAGAAGGGGATCGTGCACCACATCGAGGGCTCCATGAACGGGCCCCTGGGCGACTACTGCACCGACGGCAAGATGCGCGGCATGGGGGTCCTGCGCTCCCACGGGGGACGCTGGCAGGCCATCCAAGACGGCGAGGTGCACGTGGACATCGCGGTCATCGCGGCCCCTTGCGCCGATGCCTTCGGCAACGCCAACGGCGTCATGGGCCCAGCGGCGTGCGGTTCCCTCAACTTCGCCCTCGCCGACTCCCTCTACGCCGATAAAGTCATCGTGGTCACGGACCACCTCGTCCCCTTCCCCGCCATCCCCTGGCAGATCCAGGGCAACAACGTGGACGCCGTGGTGGTGGTGGACAAGGTGGGGGACCCGAGCAAGATCGTGTCAGGGACGACCGAAGTCACCAAGAGCCCCGACCGGCTACTCCTCGCGGAGCTCGTGGCACGTTTCGTGCGCGACGCGGGGATCATGCGGGACGGCTTCTCCTTCCAGGCGGGGGCGGGCGGCACGGCCCTGGCCTTTGCCATCTACCTCAAGGAGATGATGAAGAAGGCCGGAGTGAAGGCCCGCTTCATACGGGGCGGCTCCACCAAGTACCTCGTGGAGATGCTGAACGAGGGGCTCACGGACTACATCCTCGATGGCCAGACCTTCGACCTGGACGGTGTGGCGAGCATGCGCGACAACCCGCGTCACGTGGCCACGAGCCCCTTCACGAGCTACAACTACCACGGCAAGGGCTTCTTCGGCACGATGGTGGACGCCGTTGTTCTTGGGGCCACGGAAGTGGACGTGAAATTCAACGCCAACGTGGTGACCCACTCGGACGGCCGCCTCCTGCACGGCATCGGAGGCTGGCAGAACTGCCTCTTCAGCGGGTGCACCATCCTCGCGGTGCCGGCGGTGCGCGACCGCATCCCCGTCATCGTGGACGAGGTGACCACACTCACGGGGCCTGGCGAGCTCATCGACGTGGTCATCACGGAGCGCGGCATCGCCATCAACCCGCGCCGCCACGACCTCATGGAGGCCGTCAGGGGAAAGGGCCTCCCCGTCCGGGATATCCGGGAAATCCAGCAGGAGGTCTACGCCATGTGCGGCGGGGCGCCCAAGGCCCCCAAGCGCGGCGGGGAGGTGGTGGCCGCCGTGAAATGGGTGGACGGGACCGTCATCGATTCCGTCTGGAAGGTGAAGCGGTAGCGCGAAAGGGAAAAAGCCTTACGTTCTCTCCCGGAGGCGCCATGAACGAATCCGCCAAGGTGCCCGGAGCGGCTTCGCCACCGACAGAGCCGGCCTCCGGCCTGACCAGTACGGAGGCCGCTAGGCGCCTTGCCCAGTATGGCCCCAATGCCGTGGCCGAGGAGAAACCCCATCCTCTCCTGGCCTTCCTGGAGAAATTTTGGGCTCCCGTGCCATGGATGCTGGAAGCCACCGTGGCGTTGGAACTGGTCCTGGGCAAGGTCCCCGAGGCGGTCATCATCGGGCTGCTGCTCCTGTTCAACGCCCTCCTGAGCCTCGTCCAAGAGCGCCGGGCTCAAAGCGCGCTGGCGGTGCTGCGCCAGCACCTGAGCGTGCAGGGCCGCGTTCAGCGGGACGGGAAGTGGACGAGCGTCGCGGCCTCGGACTTGGTTCCGGGCGACGCGGTGCACCTGAGGATGGGCGATCTCGTGCCCGCCGACGTTCGCTTGACGGAGGGCCAGATCGAGATGGACCAGTCGGCGCTGACGGGGGAGTCGGCGCCGGTGGAGGGCGGACCGGGCGCCACCGCCTTCGCCGGCGCGGTGGTCAAGCGCGGCGAGGCCACCGGAGAGGTGGCCGCTACGGGCGTGCGGTCCAAGTTCGGCAAGACGGCCGAATTGGTGCGGACGGCCAAAACCGCCAGCCATCTGGAATCCACCATCTTTTCCATCGTCAAATACCTGATCACCGCCGACGCCCTGCTGGTGCTGCTCGTCTCATTCTATGCGCTCTATGCCGGCCTGCCGTGGCACGTCCTTTTGCCCTTCGCGCTGATCCTGCTCGTAGCGTCGGTGCCGGTGGCCCTCCCGGCCACCTTCACCCTTGCGACGGCTCTGGGTGCCTCCGATTTGGCCCGCCACGGAGTTCTCTCCACGCGGCTTTCGGCCATTGAGGAAGCGGCGGCCATGACAGTGCTGGCGAGTGATAAGACCGGGACCATCACGCTGAACCGGCTCTCCCTGGCCGGCGTGCGAGCGCTGGCGCCGCACACCGAGGAAGAGGTCCTGCGCTGGGGCGCGTGGGCTTCCGAGCCAGCCACGCAGGATCCCCTGGATATGGCCATTTTGAAGGCGGCAGAGGAGCGCAACGTAGATCTATCGGGCGAGCGGGTCCACTTCACACCCTTCGATCCCGCCACCAAACGGTCCGAGGCGCTCATGCGGTTGCCCGGCGGAGGTTCCCTGAGGATCGTCAAGGGCGCGGCCGGAACCATCGCCGCATTGGCCGGCCCTTGCGAGGGCCTCCAGGCGGGGGTGGCCGATCTCGCCAGGGAAGGCTGCCGGGTCCTGGCCGTGGCGGCGGGTCCTCCGGAGGGTCCCCTGCAGGTAGGCGGATTGCTCGGATTGCAGGACCCGCCCCGTCCCGACGCCCGTGCCCTCATCCAGCACCTTCGGGATCTAGGAGTTCGGGTCCTCATGGTCACCGGGGACGACCCTTTGACGGCTCAGGCGGTGGCACACCAGGTAGGCATCCAGGGGGCCGCCTGCTCCGCCGAGGGACTGCACGGGCAGGTGACCGGCGAGACCCTCAACTGCGAGATCTTCGCCGGCGTCTTTCCCGAGGACAAATTCCACCTGGTCAAAGCCTTGCAGGCCCAAGGGCACGTGGTGGGCATGACGGGGGACGGCGTCAACGACGCACCGGCCCTGCGGCAGGCGGAGGTGGGCATCGCCGTCTCCAGCGCCACGGACGTGGCCAAGGCGTCGGCCAGTCTGGTCCTGACCACACCGGGGCTTGGGAACATCGTGGACGCCGTGCAGACCAGCCGGCGCATCTACCAGCGCATGCTGACCTACACGCTCAACAAAATCATCAAGACCTTTCAAATCGCCCTGTTTCTGAGCCTGGGCCTAGTGGTTTCCAAGGTGCTCGTCCTCACCCCCATGCTCATTATCCTGCTCTTGTTCGCCAACGATTTTATTACCATGTCTATCACCACCGATCGCGTCACTTTCGCCAAGAAACCCGACCGATGGGCGATACGCCCGCTGATGATCGCCGCTTCGGCCCTGGCGCTCCCGCTCCTGGCCTTCTCCTTCGGCGTCTTTTACGCGGCCACTGCCTGGATGCACCTGCCGCTGCCCCAGGTTCAAACACTCATGTTCGTGATGCTGGCACTAACCGGGCAGGGCACCGTGTACCTGGTGCGGGAGCGCCGCCATTTCTGGCACTCTCTGCCGAGCGGCTGGATGCTCGGAAGCACGGCCCTGGACGTGGCCCCCGTCAGCACCA
>JAKAJA010000170.1 GCA_021814085.1 Acidobacteriota bacterium
GAGAGCCAGGGAAGCAAGAAACCGGATGAGACAAAAGCGGGCGGCGTCGGCCGCCCGCGTCCTTTTAAATAATTGGCACCGCCCCTTTCGCCGCTCATACCAAGTTGCGATCTAAAATGCACGAAATCGTAGGCGAGGATACATATCCTCGCCAGGCCGGAATGTGTGTCCCGGCCTACGGCAATATCAGAATGCATCATCGTTTGAATGCAACTTGGTATCAGTTATGGCGAGCTCGCGCGAACGCAGTTGCGGCCCTCCAGCTTTGCTCTGTACAGGGCCCGGTCCGCCAGGTCGATGAGGTCGGCCCAGGAGGAGCCTTCACTGGGGACGGCCGTTCCGACCCCGGCGCTGATGGTGACCACGGGGCTTACCAGGGAGGTCGGGTGGAGGATGGAGAGGGCTTGAACACGGGCTCTCAAGTGTTCGGCGAGGGCGAGGGCGCCTTCCTTATCGGTGTCCGACAGGACGAGGGCGAATTCCTCGCCGCCGTACCGCGCGACGAGGTCCCCGGCCCGGCTTACGGATGACTGCAGGGATGCGGCAACACGAGCGAGGCATTCATCGCCCTTGAGATGGCCGTGGGTATCGTTGTAAAGCTTGAAGAAATCCAGGTCCACCATGATGAGGGAGAGGGGCTCGCGGGACCTCGCCAGCTGTCTCCACTGGGTGGACAGGTGGTCGTCGAACCGGCGCCTGTTGGCCAGCCCCGTGAGCGAGTCCTCACCTGAGAGGGTCTCCAGACGCGCGTTGGCATCCGCGAGTTGCCGGTTCGCGTTCTGAAGTTCCACGGTGCGCTCCTGGACGAGGGTCTCGAGCTGGCGCTGGCGCGCCTGAAGCCGTCTAACCCGGGCCAGATAGAGCCCCGGCCACGCCACCAGGAGGATCGTGGCGCACAGGCCGTAGAACCACCAAGCCTGGTAAAAGCTGGGCCTCTGGACGAGAGAGAGGGCCGCGCCCTTGTCGTTCCATACACCGTCGTTGTTGCAGGCCGTCACACGGAAAACGTACCGGCCCGCGGGGATGTTGGTGTAGTAGGCCACGCGCCGGGTGTCCGCTTCGACCCAAGAGGATTCAAACCCATCGAGAAAATAGCGGAATTTGACCTTGGAGGGTGCTACGAAGCTCAGGCCGGTGTAGTGGACTTCCAGCCGGTTGCGTCCGGGGGGCAGGATGATGGGCTTGGAGATGTCGGCGGGCGTGCCGTTCACCACGGCCTGCTCCACAAGCACGGGCGGCGCCAGCTTGTTGACGGCCAGCTTGGAGGGATCCAGCACGCTCACGCCGCGCATGGTGGGGAACCACAGCCTCCCGTCCTTCGTCTTGTTGCCCGCGGGTACGAAGCCGCCGTTGCATTCGGCGCTCTTCATTCCGTCCGCCTCTCCGTAGGAATCGCACCTGAGGGTCTTGCTCCGGCCTTCGGCGAAGGCGTCCAGCTCGCTCCTCCCCACCCGGTACACTCCCTTGTTGCCGCTCATCCAAAGGTATCCCAGGCCGTCGTCCAGCACCTGGTAGGAGACGTCGTCGAAGAGACCGTCCCGCCGCGTGAATTTGGTCACGCGACCGTGCCGGAGGCGGAAGAGGCCGGAGCCGATAGTGCTGAGCCAGAGAGTTCCGTCGGGATCCTCGATGATGCCGCTGACGGTGGCGTTTCCTATCTCGGCCTGTCCGGGGAAGGACATGAACTTCTCCCCTTCGAGTATGCTCAGACCGCCTCCGTAACTGCCTATCCAGAGTCGTCCGCTCCGGTCCTCGAAGACCAGGTTGACCATATCGGCGGGGCTGGGATGTTCCATGAAGACCTTCACCTTGCCGTCACGGATTCGGTTCAGGCCGCCGCCGTTGGTCCCCGCCCAGACCGTGCCCGATCGGTCCACCTTCAAGGCGATGACCCGGTTGCTGGAGAGTCCGCTGGCCGCGTCGAAAACGGAGATGCGACCGTTGAGAATCCGTGCCGCCCCGCCCCCGTCCGTCCCCACCCACAGGGCCCCCTGGGAGTCCTCGCACATGCACCGGATGAGGTCGTTGGGAAGCCCGTCCTTGGTCGTGAGGGCGGTGAATCGGCCGTCCCGAAATCGGTTGATGCCGCCGCCGTTGGTGGCGACCCAAAGGTCTCCCGCGCGGGTTTCGTAGATCCCAATGGCAAAATCGTTGGAGAGCCCTTCCTGGGCGCTGAAGGTCGTAAAGCTCCCGTCATGCAATCGCAGGAGACCTCCCCCGTCCAGGCCGACCCAGAGATTTTTCTCCCGATCCTCCAAAAAACACCACACGACGTTGTAGGGCAGTCCGTTGGCGGTGGTCAGGCTGTCCCACCGGCCCTCGGCGTACCTGCAGATGCCCCCGCCGAAGGTGGCGACCCACAGGTTGCCGTCTCCGTCCTGATAGAGGCCGAGGACACGGTCGTTGGAGAGGCCGTCTCGGGCTGTAAACACCTTGACGCGCCCGCCCTCGATCCGGCACAAGCCTCCACCGTAGGTCCCGGCCCAGAGTGCTCCATCGCGCGTCTCGCAAAGGGCATAGACGGTGGGGTTGGGCAGGAGGATTCCGGAGTCGGGCACTGAGAAGCGTTTTCCATCGAAACGGCAGATGCCTCCCCCGTTGGTGCCGATCCACAGGGTTCCGTCGCGGCTTTCCATGAGGGAGAGGATGCTGTCATGCGTGAGCCCGTCCCGGGTCGTGAAATTTGTGAACAGGCCGTTCTTCAGCCGGCTCAGGCCTCCGCCGTAGGTGCCTGCCCAGATGCTTCCGTCCCGGGTCTCGCAGAGAGTCGTAATATTGTCGTAGACCAGGCCATCGCGAGTGGTGTAGCTAGTGAAGACGCCGTCCTTGAGGCGGAGCAGGCCGTCATTGGTGCCGATCCATAGAACCCCCGTGCGGTCCATACACAGTGCACGCACGTTGTTGTTGCGGAAGGCCGGGGTGTTCCACTTATCGAACACCGTAAATTGCACGCCGTCGAAACGCACGAGGCCCTCTTGCGTGGCGCACCAGAGGTAGCCTTGGGGGCCTTGGACGATTGCCTTGACGGCGTTCTGCGGGAGCCCCCGATTGGATTGCCAGTTGTCGTGGGAATACTGGGTGAGCGCCTTGTGAGGGTCGAGTGCGCGAGGGGCCTGGCCCGGCGTGAGCAGGGCGAAGGCAAGAAAAGAGGCCAGCCCCAGCGGCTTCAGTCGCATGGCGATCCCGGGCCTGGCAACACGGTGAGCCATACCCCAAAACAGCCTCGCCAAACTGGCGAAGGGAAATCGGTCCAGGGTTTCATGAATGAAGCATACCGGAAGGGGCGGGGACGGTCAACGCGCGGGAGCAGCGGAATACGGAAAAGAGAAAGGGCGGACCCTTGGGCCCGCCCTTTTCAATCATCTCGGATCGGTCTCCTAGAACGTCCAGCGCAGGGCCAGGCGGATTCGACGGGCAGCCTGGTGGGCTATGGGCATGCCGAAGTAGGGGTAGTTTTGGTGAGGCGAGGTGTTTACGGTGTTATAGGTCTGGTCCACGTCCGTAGTCCGCTGCTCGTTGGTCACGTTGAAGATATCCGCGCGGAGGGCCAGGTTGCTTTTCCAGATCTTGAAGGTGTACTGGGCGCCCAGGTCGAGAGCCCAGATGGTGGGCGTGCGGCCCGCTGTGCCGCGGACCTTGGAAAAACCCGTGTTGGTGCCGTAGGCGTCGTCAGCGCCGAGGGCGCTGATGGGTGTTCCACTCTGGAGGTTGAAATTGGCCGAAAGTTCCAGGGGAATGTTCTGGAAGAAGTAGCCTCCATAGACCTTCAGCACGTGGGTCCGGTCGTTGGGCAGCAGTCCGTAGCTGTTGATGAGCAGGGAGGGGATGTCGTAGAGGGACGTGATATTCGGGTCCAGCTGCTGGCTCGAACTGTAGTAGAGGCCTTCGTAGTTGCCCTGGAGGCGGGAGAGGACGTAGGAACCCTGCATGAGCCAGTTGTTTGAGAAACGCTTGTCCGCCGTGATTTCGAGGGCTTTGTAAATACGGACGGGCTTGGGAAAGCGGTACCAGAGGCCTGGCCGCCCGAGGGCGTCGGGGACCCAGACGTTCGTCCACTTGTCGGGGTTCGTGATGATGTAGGTGATGGCGCCGTCCACGGAGATGTCCTCGATGACGCGGCCGAGGGTCCTGTATACGGCCCGGACGCCCACGTTGAAGTCGGGGCGGATCTCGTACTGGAACCCGAGGATGGCTTCCTCGTTGTAGGAACCCTTGAGGCGGCCGCCGTTGGGGCCCCCTTCGATAAGGGAGTTGGAGAATCCGTAGGTGTAATGGGAACCGGGGTCGTTCACGGGCTGGGTGAGAGCGGCGTCGTTGAAATAGCTGAAATGAAAGTACTCGTCCGTGAGGGCGCGCACCGCCATGTCGTTGGGGATACGCTCGTAGTACTGGCCCCAGAACCCGTAGAGCTTGCTTTTGTTGTTGTGAGCGATGTCCCACGTGAACCCAACGCGAGGCGCCCAGTTGTCGTTGATGTTGACGCTGCGGGGGGTCCCGTTGGAGTACCCGTGCCCCGGCTGGATCTGGTCGGGCACGTTCAGGTTGTTCTGGCTGCCCTTCATGTGAATCTGGTCGAGCCTGACCCCAAGTTTCAGCATGAAGTAGTCGGTCAGGTTCCAGTTGTCCTGAACCCAGTAGGCCGTGTAGACCTGCTTGGTCTTCTTGTTGTTGTCGTTCATGAACCCCTGGTATCGGAAGAGGTAGTTCGACGGGGATGTGGTGTCGTACTGCCACCGCACGATGCCTCCGCCAGAGGTGGTGTGGCCGTAGAAAGGGTCTCCCGCGTAGCTCTCCGTGAACTGGGGCCCCGTGTAGTTGAAGTTCCGATCATAGCTGATGTCGTAGTACTGGAAACCGTAGGATAGCTCGTGGCGTCCGGCGGCGGTGAAAAGGTTGGTCGCCTTGAAGCGGAGCTGGTCGTTGGAGTCGCTCTGGTCGTCGTGGATCTGTCCTCCCAGGGAGGGGCTCCAGGAGGAGAGGTCGATTTGGCCCGTGGCTGCGTTGTAGCTGTTGGGTGGG
>JAKAJA010000171.1 GCA_021814085.1 Acidobacteriota bacterium
TCCATCAACAATATAGAATTATATCCTATGGCTATAATGGCAACAATGGTCTTTTCAACATCCTGCTAGGGTATTGCGGACGTACCGCATGTAGCCAATACTTCTGGGGTTGTTCGCCGGGAGAGCGGGCAGGGAGGGGGGTTTACCAAACAACGCAAGGGGATGTTGTGCATCCGTGCCGGACGAATGAGGCGGGCTTGATGTCACGTCCTCTTGCGTGGATGAGGCGTGCATCCGGTAGGAAATAGGGCGGGGGAAACCGAAGGATTCGGGCGATGGGCGGCGGGGCGGGAGCGGCGCATGGCCTTCTCTCGCTCGTCGAGCCCCGGCAAATGGGAGGGCACATGGAAGGCGCAGAGGCTGCAGTTGAGCTGAAGAGGCGGCGCGGGCGCAAGTGGGGGCTGGGGTGCCTGGTCGCGCTGCTCGCAGGGGCGGCCGCTGCGGCGGTCGGGTACGCGCATCTGCAAGAGGTCTACCAAACGGAGCGCTTATGCCCTCCGGTGTCGGGCGTGGTGGTGGACCGGGACACGGGGCTGCCGGTCCCCGGCGCCTTCGTGAGCCGGCAGATGATGGGGACGAGCAAAAACCTGTTTTCGGGATTGGCCGGGGGTAGTCCGGCGGAGCCGCTGCTGCGCTTCGCGCAGCGTACCACCGGCGAGCAGGGGCGGTTCTCGTTCCCCGCGGACAAGGCGGTTCTGGTATGGGGATTCTGGGAGCACCTCCTGGGCCCTGACACGCGGGAGGGCATCCGGCTGGTGGTCTACGCCCGCGACTACCTCCCGGCGCGTTCGGAGGCCCTGGGCTTCGGCTGGACAACGGAGGAGTGGAAGGGCATCGACTGGTCCAACGGGCCTAACAAGTGGCATGTCATCGGCCCCGTGGACTTCTCGGCGACGCGCCAAGGGAACCTCGAAACCGGCTACGCCTACCGCATCGCGCTCATTCAGGCGGTCACCGAGGCCCAGTGGAAAAGGAAGTGCCACGAGACCTGGCTCCTCAACAGTCTCTACATCCCCAAGTCCATCAGCGACGAGTGGCTCTTCAGTGACCTGTGTAGCTACCTCGAACGCTGGCCGAAGGGAGAGAAGGCGGGGGAATACATCATTCAGCTCGATGACTTGGCGATGGCTGGAGGGGGAAGAATCTGTACCGGAGATGTTCAGGCAATAGCCAACTTGACACCGGCTGAGGTCAGAAGCACGCTGGGGCGAATGGAGCGAGTTCTTGCGCTGATGGATTCGCTTCCCGGGCCATCGGTGCAGAAGAACCCCGTGCAGGCACGGAATTGGCCTTCAGATCGAAACGAGTTGAGATCATGCATCGAGAATATTAAAGAAGCTCTAGAAAAGAGGGGGCATACGACAAATGCGCGGTAAACGCTTTGTGTTCATCTTGTTCGTGGCTATTGGGCTATTGGTTCATGGTTACGAGGATCTTACTCTCCAGGGTCTTACGCGGCAGGCGGTACAAGTTGCGAAGACTGGTATTGGGTCAGACCTATATAACTTGCGGCAGTTAATTATCAATGGTGCCGGCGAAGGTCCGGAAGCCCGTGGCGAGCCGCAGGACAACGATGGGGTGAAGACGGACGGGGAAGACTATACGAAATACAACATCGACTGGTCTGACTGCCACGACCCCATAAGGCCTTACGTATCCTGCACAGAGCCATTCAATCATTTCCGAAATGGGATACTCACCGGAATCCCTGCGTGGGTGAGGTCAATCACCTTCTACAACGAGGCCGTGGGACTTTGGAGGCGCGGGTATAAGCAGCAAGCCGCGTTCATCTTGGGACGGGGCCTGCACCTTGTGGAGGACACAGAACTGGGGTCAGGTCTTCAGTGTTAGTCACCTGACCTGCTGACAGTAAAGACCTGACCCTGGATTTCCTTGGGCCGATCTTGGGCCCATGGCGAGGCATGGCGAGGGGAGGAGAAATGGGAAGCGCGAGCGGGATGAAGGATGGCGGGGGGCGCGGAGGACGGCGAAGGGGCTTCCTAGGGGCCGCCGGCCTGTTGCTCCTCTGCATAACGGCCTGCCAGGTTCATTACTACCGCGAGAGGAGGACACCGGAGGTCCGGGGCGTCGTCTTGGACGCTGAGAGCGGCAAGCCCGTTGTTGGTGCGGACGTCGGCGTGACGGTGTTCGGGTTTCCGTCCAACCCTCTGGCCGGTATGGCCTCCCCGCCGAGGTGGGCGCTCACCGGGGAGATGTTGACAACGACGAGCGACGGGACCTTCATTCTCCCCTCGCGCTGCCCCTCCCCCGAGTCCAGCGGTGTGTCCTGGCTGTCGTACCTTCTGTGGGGCCCGATGCAGAAGCGGTCGATCGGGATCCTGGTCTACGCGCCGGAGGACATTCCTCTGATCAGTGAAGCCGATGGTTTCGACTGGACGACCGATCCATGGGTCGCCGCGGCTTCGGCCGGAAGCGGGAGCGCCGTGAAGGTCACGCGCACCGGAAGCCTGAAGGCGGGTTTCCGGTACACCCTCCACGTGAGGCGGGCGGTAACCCAGAAGGATTGGGAGAGCAAATGCGCGCTGACCAAGCAGGTCGCCAGCTCCCATGGAGAGCCCTATCAGACCTGGCTCTTCAACGATCTCACCGGGTACCTCGAACGATGGCCACAAAGGGAAAAGGCGGGGGAGTACCTCCTAATTCTGATGGATCGAATTGCGGACGGAGACAGCCCAGCCAATATCGACTACGCTTTGCAAGCCGGAGAACTAAGCGGGGCGGAGATCCCAATCATTCTAAAGAGAAACAGGGCAATCCTCAATCTGGCATCACGTATGAATCCCCCTCAGGAACCGTACCGAGTAGTCGTCACATTTGCGAGTTACGAGCAGAGGCTCGAAGCGATCAGGCAATGCACGTCTTATCTGAACACGATTTCGAGCAAGGGAGGCGGAAAATGAAGCGGATCCTGTATTGCCTCCTCGGTCTAGCACTGTTGGTGCCCACACGGGCTCCTTTCGGCTACGAAGACCAAACGCACCAAGCCTTGACTCGGCAGGCCGTCAAGATCGCGACCCAAAACGGTGTGCCCGCCACCTTCTTCAGCGACGACCAGGTTCAAGCCATGACCGACGGCTCAGGCAAAGGTTCTGATCCCGGCCACGATCCCGACAAGACGGATGGTGAGGACTACACCAAATACAAAATCGAGTGGTCGAAATGCCCGGATCCTGTGACGCCGAAAGTTAATGAGGGTGAACCACTGCATCACTTCGCGGCGTCCATGTGTGGTGCATCCCCGGCCGTGCCAACGTTCATCAAGTTCTACGAGGATGCCGTCCTTCTGTGGAAGACGGGCTACAGGAGGCAGGCCGCGTTCATCCTCGGACGGGCGATCCACCTGGTGGAGGACATGGCGCAGCCTCAGCACGCGATGAATGAGACGCATTCGCCCTACTGGATCAATATTTATGGGGTCCCCATCCCAAGCCCATGGACGGCACCGAACATCAGCTTCCTTGAGGAATACATGGAAGCCAACATGAAGGAGGGCGGCACTCGCTGTCAGGCATGGGGGTACGAATACGAAGGAGCCATCGCCCAATTGAGACCGGAGCCATTGGACACATCGAATCCATTGATGGCCGTCCCCGATATGGCTGCGAAGAGCCAGGAAGAGGGAGGGCGATACTTGCAGGAGCAGGCGCTGTTCACCAGGCAAGAGGTGAATTCCAGCTGTGCGACGAATGTTCAGGAGCCATTCTGCTATGCAAATGGAACCGACTCTTGCATCTGCATCGCCCACCTTGACTTGCCCTTTCAGTTCTCCGCGCCTGTCTGCTCGACGAAGGCCTACAAGAAAGGCGTCGACTATTTCGTTCCCCCTCGCGACTGCGTCGCGAGCCTGGACGGTTTTCGGGTCAAGCGGGTCGACATGGCCATGAAGATGGCGCAGGGGAAGATGGATCTCGCGATCCCCAATGATTTCGAGCATCGGCACGTCACGAATCTTCTCACGCCTGGAGTGGCCTATGCAGCAGGCGTGGTCGTCGCCTTCTGGAACGAGGTGAAGGACTCCTGCGGGGGCAGTACGGCGAAGGAGTCCTCGGGGACCTGTTTGGTGTGCCTGACCGACAGGCCCTCCGGGGAGAACCCGGACGACTCGGTGAGCGTGAAGGCTTCGTCCCGATTGGAGAGCGGGGCGGCTCCGGCTTCGGATGACTGGCACGACGTGTGCCGGGTGGGGATCGGGAAGGGGCTGACGTCGATGGCGGACTACGGGATCTCGTCGTCGCTGATCGAGCAGCTGGCCTATCTGGACCCGGGCACGGATCTTTCCGTCGCGCAGGCTCTGTATGAGCGCCTGGAGGTGCTGGAGGCCAAGTACTCGGGTCCGCAGAACCGGATGCCGCAAGACGTGGCCAACGCGCCTCAAGTTGCGGTGTGGGAGAAAGGGTTTGGGGGTTCGGCGCGGTCGCTGGTGGAGGCGATGCGCGAGCCGGTTCGCATGCTTGAAGAGCCCCAGGAGCCGGTGTTCACGGACGAGGAGTCGCTGTCGCTCCTGCCTCCGAATCGCGGGCTCATGGACGCGGACCCGGCGAAGCAGGAGATCTTGGTCCTGCCCACGGGTTCGCTCTACGGCCTGAGAGCGGACTCGGTGGAGGCCCAGGCGCTGAAGGGGTTCGTGGATGGTGGCGGCGTTGTCGTCTCCTTCACGCAGCCCTACGGCGACGATTTCTCGGCGCTGCCGGCGCCGGCGGGCCATGCGCTCCAGGCGGCGGGCTTCAAGCAGGACCTCTCGTGTTTCGCGGATTCGGCGTATCCCACGATGGAGCACCCCATCCTGTCGGGAATCACGAAGACCACGGTCACGGCGGGCTTCGATGGGTTCTTCCGGGAGGTCCCGGCCAACGCGACGGTGCTCCTGCGCCGAACGATCTCCGGCGAGCCGTGCCTAATTCTGTATCCCGTGGGCCAGGGCTACGTTGTCGCCTCCACGATGCAGCCGGCCAAATTCGCGGCAGCATGATCACCACACCGCGGCCGACGCGTATG
>JAKAJA010000172.1 GCA_021814085.1 Acidobacteriota bacterium
GTCCTGCTTCCCGTCCAGTCCCACCTCATCGCCAACCGCGGCGCCTACCGGTTCCTCCAGGAGCCCTGGTGGGAAGAGGAGGCCGGCCCGCCCCCGGCCCAGCAGCACGGCGGCTGATCAAGGCTGGAATCCGGCTCGGGGCCTGTGCCCCAACGAGTCTGGCGGGCCCATACCGTTCTTGACTTCCACTCCGCCCCCTGTTAGGTTTCGATCAAGAGTTGACCAGGAACTCCGCGCGGGGTGGCGCGGCCCAAGGGGAGAACCGGCGCGAATCGGCTGAGGGGTAGCCGTTCCGATTCGGTTCTGGGCCTTTCTAGGGAGGGAGACAGCGCACAAGAAACAACAGGCCTGTAATGCCAGGACCGTCGGCCTGGATTATCCCGTGAGGCGCGCTAGAGGCTGGCGCTTGCTTGGAAACGCTGGTCTGGAAGCCGGTGACGCTTGTCGCGGTCCGCCAGAGATTGAAAAGCAGGAAAAGGAGGGTCGTGGAAGAGCATTTTTTTGGGGAAGTCGGAGTCTGTCCCATACCTTAATGACTTCCCACGATAGGCGGGAGGTTCTTGTGAGTGGGTGGATGTTTCGAGTCGTTTGTACTGCGGCCGGAATACTTTTGGGTAAGGGTAATATGAGCGCCGCTTGAAACCGGAGCGTCTGCCCAGGAAAGGAGAGGACATGAGGCACTTGAAGGGGATTCCTCTACTGCTGGCCCTGCTGGTGATGGTCTCGCCGGCCGTCCAGGCGAAAGGAAAGCAACCCCATCCCTACACCGTGGCGCCGGACACCACCCGGGTGGCCATCTACAACGATTCTCTGAACGGGCACGGCAGCTATTTCAACGGTGGCGATAGCAACTCCTACGCGTTGGTGCAGTCGATCCTCGACAGCGATCCCCAGGAGCGTTTCACCACCACCGTCGTGACAGACCTGAGTGCCGCCACCCTGGCCAACTTCGACGTGCTCTCGCTCCCCGACAACGCCGTGCCCGATCAGTATCTCGCGGCCGTGGCGGCGTGGTTCGTGCCGGGCAAGGTCATCGTCTGCTTCGACAGCGCTGTCTCCTACGCGGCGTACTCGGGCTTCTTCTGGCCGGGCCACGGAGGAGACGTGTACTATGGGACCCTTTGGGATTACAACTCGTGCTACGATGACGGCCAGATCGCGCAGGTAGATTACATCACCTCCGACTACACCCTGGGCCAGGCGGTGAGCACCATCTGGGGGGATGCGGAGTTCTATCCCAACATGCTGCCCGCAGACGCGAATGTCTTCCTCGCAAGCGCCGGTTGTGCCGGCGGGGAATCTTTCGTTGCGGCCCGCCAGGGCAACGGCGTTCCGAACCTTCGTTCCGAGAGATCGCGCGAGGAGACCGGGAGCGCACTGGTCTACGGCGCGTACCGCGACGTGAGCTGCCGCAATGGCCGGATGGTCCTGCTCGGACCCTACGACCGGCCGGGTGACTCCGCGTCCGATGCCTGGCCCATGATCCGGAATGCTCACCTAATGCAGACGGCGCCCCCCATCTCCTACGACCTCTCCTTCCTGGACGACTACGGCCGCTCCCAGCTCTGCGTCAGCAGTGCCTCGGGCGCCTGGCAGTACAGCGTGCTGAAGGGCAACGGGACGGGGAAGATCTACACGGGCTGCGGACCCGTCGTGACCGGCAGCGGCTACATGCGCCTGACGGCCACGCCGGGCTCGGGTTACGGGCTGAACCTGATCTACTACACGACGGCCCATAGGGCCACGGCCACCTTTACCTACCGGCCCGACGCGGTCAGTTCGGCGCTCTACGACCAGAACACGACCAACAACCAAACCACCTGCGGAGGTGGGACGCAGCCCGGGTACTAGCCATCTTGTCCCGCCGTAGACCAGTTCACGCCATCCTGAGGCGCGGGGCTTCGGCCCCGCGCCTCGTTGCGTAGAAAGTCCGGAATCATACCGGTCCAAAACAAAGCGCCCTACCGGTTCCGAACCACAGCTGGTTCTGGGACGGGCCTTCCTCCGCTTCGCTCCGGAAGGCAACCTGCTCTAAGGAGTGCCGGAATTGTCTAGGACAGCCATGGACCGGAATAGTACTGCGGTGACCGGCGTTGAGAGAACGTAAGATCAAATATTGCTTGGGAAGGGCTGGAGGTCGGGTGCTGACCGAGCGAGGCGAGGAGACTAGGTTCCAAAGGAACCGGTCCGAGGTGATGAAGCAGAGAGGTGGCGCATGCGATCGTTGAGGGTGCTGGTGGCTGGTGTTTCCGTCGGTTTGGCCTTCATCCTTTTTTCCCCCCTTGCCGTGAAGGCCCAGTGCAGCTTCGTGGATTTTTCGTCGGTCTCCGGCCTCAGCCTGGTAGGATCGGCCCATCAGTCTGGTAACGTCCTCCGGCTGACCGACGGGTACGGGCAGGGCGGGGCCGCCTGGTGCACCAGCAAGACCTTCGTGGGCAACGGCTTCAGCGTCAACTTCCAGTTCAGGATAACGGGATACATGGGAGGAGACGGCTTCACCTTCGCCATCCAAAACAGCAGCCCGACGGCGCTCGGGTTCAACGGAGGGGACCTGGGCTTCTCCGACATTCCGAACGGAATCGCCGTGGAGTTCGACACCTATTTCAACGGAGATCAATGCGACGTTTCGCAGGACGAGGTCGGGTTCCTGAAATCAGGAAGCGGGAACGGCGGCACCGACCACTGCACCAACGGCATCGGATCCCCCGTCGATCTTTCCTCCCTGGGAACACCCATCACCCTCTACGACGGGAACCTGCACACGGCTACGGTGACGTACTTTCCGGGCTCCCTCACCCTCGTTCTGGACGGACAGACCGTCCTCTCGCAGGCGGTCACGCTCGACAACTACGTCGCGCTGGACCACGGCAGGGCTTGGCTTGGTTTCACGGGAGCCACGGGCGCGGCATGGGAGACCGCCGACATCGTCTCGTGGTCGGTGGAGGCCAACCAGCCCGCCTACAACCTGGGCTTCATGGACGATTACGGCCGGTCAGCGCTCTGTCTGGACACCCACTACGGAAATTTTCAATGGACCGTCTACAAGGGCAACGGGACGGGCAACAGCTATCAGGGGCCGGCCGACCTGACGACCGGCAGCGGGTACCAGAGGGCCGTCGCGTCGCCCGGCTCGGGCATGGGCATGTACCTGATCTACTACACCACGGCCCACAGGGCTGCGGCCACCTTCACTTTCCGGCCCGACGCGGTCAGCTCGGCGCTGTACGATCAGGACACCACCAATGACGAGACTTCCTGCGGCGGCCAAGAATAGTCGGGCCGTCCGGCGCGGTGGCTCGAAGAGGTTCGCCTTGGTCTTGTGGAAGGCGCGGGGCCGGGGCCGTGCCTAGCGGCTTCGTCGCACTCTGGAGGGCCAGACCGGGCTTGGGCGCGGGAGAGCCATTTGCTTGACTGCGTGCCGTGCAGCGACGTAACATTACATCACTAGAGTTATGACCGGGAGTGATGGCGAGTTTCTGGTTAGGAGGTGGCCATGAAACGACTGGGCGTTCTTCGGCTGGTCTTGTGTGTCATGGGGCTCTGCGTCGCGGCCGTGCCCTTCGCTGCGGGGATTCATTTTCAGAACCTGGGGACGGGGGCGCCGCCGAGCTCGGTGGGGTCCATTCCGGTGCGGCCCTTCTTCCAGGCCCCCCAGGCGGCGATCGCGAATTTCACAAACCTGTCTTCCATCCCGGGATCACCCGTGGGGGGGAACATTTCGACTTCCATTGCGGTGATCAAGCTAGCCATTGGGTCTGGTTGGACGTCGTGGAGCAATGGATACACAGGTGCCGTTTACGCGACCTATCCGTCTACCAGCGTGACTCTGACCCTTCCTCCCGGCGCCCTCGCTTTCTACTCGTACGTGGAGCCCGACCCCTATGGCACATTCACCATCACGGCTGTCACCAATAGCGGGGTTAGCTCAGGTCCGATTACAGTGAGCGGTTTAGCCGGGGCCAACGGCTTCGCATTTTACACGGACGACAAGGATGCCATCGCTTTGGTCACCATCTCGAGTAGCGTCGATTTCGCTTTTGGCGAGTTCGGGATTTCGGGCGGGCCGGGCTGGGCGGTGGTGGCGAACGTGAACGACGACACGATCGACACCATCGACCTGAGCACCAACACCGTCTACGGCCCCTTCCTGGGCGGCTCGCCGGGCCCCGGGGAACTGCTGGAGGTAGCGGTGACGCCCGACGGCCACTACGCCCTGGTGAGCAACTTCGAGACCAGTACCGTTTATCGCGTGGACCTCACTAACCCGGCCAGCCCCGTCCTAGCCGGCAGTGTAAGCCTGCCGATCCTCCCCGAGGACATCGCCATCTCGCCCGATGGCACCTTCGCCATGGTCACCGACGGCAGCGGCAGCAATGAGATTTGCGTCCTTAACCTGAGCACCTTCACGCTGCAGACCACCTACACGGTCCCCGGCTCCTCGATCATCATCGCCGTGGCCATCGCGCCCGACAACCAGACCTGGGTGGCCGCCGACTACGACAGCTATCTCATTTTCTATGGCACCTACAGCCTGGGCGGTGGCTTCATTCTGACGGGCTCCCTCCCCACGCCCAGCCCTCTCAACGTGACCATCTCCCCCGACGGTCAGACGGTGCTCGTGGCCAACGTGGAAAGCGCCTCGGTGAGCGCGTTCTCGATCACGGGGCCGGGCGTGCTGGCGGCGGGCAACACGGTGGGGGCCCTTCCGGCCAGTCCCCAATCCATCGCCTTCTCGCCCGGTGGTGCGACAGCCTATGTGGACTCGGTGAGCTGCCCCGATGCCATCTCCTGGGTGAAGGTGACCGCGCCGGGAACCATCAGCCTGGGGAAGGCGGGGGCGGCCAGCCTGCCCGGCTTCTGCGGCGGCACCTACTACGGCGTGGACGGCCTCGCCGTGACGCCCGACGGGCAGAGGGTGCTGGTGGGCAACACGGGCGGCGCCTCCTCGGTGGACCTCGTGGGAACGCTGTCCTTCGGGGTAACGAGCGTGACGACACCCGGCAGCTATCCT
>JAKAJA010000173.1 GCA_021814085.1 Acidobacteriota bacterium
CTTGTCGTCGAAGAACATGAGGTTGAAGAAGTTCTTGGCACCCTCGGGGGTGACGGGGTCGCCCGGCCGGACCTTCCGGAAGAAGTCCAGGTAGGCGTCCTCCTGGCTCTTGCAGACGTCGCGCGTAATGGTCTCCAGCATGGCGGTCCCGATCTCGGTGGCCTTGGGGAGCACCACGTCGATGGACTTGACGCCGGCCCGGGCCATCTCGAAGAGCCGCTCGAAGGGGAGGAGCTGCCCGCTCTCGGCGAGCACGTCCCCTGTCTCCGCATCCACCACGTCCTTGTAGGCGTGGATGTCGGCCGGCTCCTCGTGGCTGATGAGGACGGTCTTGACGCCCATCTTCTTGAGCCGCGCGATCTGGCTCCGGCGGATCTTCTTGCCCGCCTCCACGACGGCCTCGCGGCCGTCCTTGATGGTCTCGCCCGCGGAGAAGAGGTGCAGGCGGTCCGAGACGGCCATGCGGATCTTGCCGTCCTCCAGCTCGAAGGTGTCCACGGGATAGAAGCGGCTGATGAGGGCCGAGTTCTCGCCCAGGCCCAGGGCCCGGAGGAAGACCGTGGCCGGGAACCGGCGCTTGCGATCGATGCGGACGTGCAGGACGTTCTTGGCGTCGAGCTCGAGCTCGACCCAGGACCCGCGCGCCGGGATGATCTTGGACATGAACTCTGTGCGGTTCTCGTTGGTCTGGAAGAAGACGCCCGGAGAGCGGTGGAGCTGGCTCACGACCACGCGCTCCGTGCCGTTGATGATGAAGGTCCCCTTATCGGTCATGAGGGGCATGTTGCCGAAGAAGACCTCCTCCTCCTTGATGTCCAGGACGGTGGACTGTCCTCCCGCGTCCTTCTGGTAGACCTCCAGGCGCACCCTGATCTTCAGCGGCACGCCGAAGGTCATGCCGCGCTCCTGGCACTCGTCCACCCCCGCGTGGACCCGCAGGTTCACCACGTCGTCGCAGTGGGGACACCGGGGGATCTGGATGGGGTTGACCTGTCCGCAGTGCTGGCACTGTACCTCACGGGCGTGCGTGTCCAGAACGATGATCCGCCCCTTGCAGTGCGAGCACGTCTGCCTCAGGTGCTCGATCCCTTTGACGAAACCGCAGCGGCACTGCCAGTCCCCCAGGTTGTAGTCCACGAAGTGGAGCGCGCATTCCCCGCGGAAATCCTTGATGGGGAACACGGAGCGGAAGGCCTCCTGGAGGCCCATGTTCTCCCGCTCCTCTGGGAGCAGCTCCATCTGCAGAAACCTGCGGTAGGACTCCCGCTGCAGGTCCAGCAGGTTCGGGATGGGAATGGTGGTTTCGATGCGGGAGAATTCGAGCCTTTTTCGAGTCCCGACATCTACGGTCTTGGGCATCAGGCCATCTCCTCAAGAACCCTGGAACAGGACTACCCGTCCGGAAGAAGGGTCAACGTGTAGTAGCGGCGGGCGGCACGGCATCGCCGCGCCCCCCGCATCACCGTACCGCACTCTTTGCGACCCGCCGGCAGCCACCCGCCGGCCGGGCCGGCCCCAAGGCCCCGCGGAGGTCGGCCTCCAGCGGCACCGGGGTAAAATGGCACACGGGCAGGGTACGCCCTCGGCGTCCTGCCCTGCCGTGCCACGACAACCTGGCGAGCTACTTGACCTCGACAGTCGCGCCCTTCTCTTCGAACTTCTTCTTGATTGCCTCGGCCTCGTCCTTGGACACGCCTTCCTTCAGGGTCTTGGGGGCGCCTTCCACCAGGTCCTTGGCTTCTTTCAGGCCCAGGCTGGTGAGCTCGCGCACGACCTTGATGACCTCGATCTTCTTCTCGCCGGCGCTCTTGAGGATGACATCGAACTCGGTCTTCTCCTCGACGGGGGCGGCGGCGGCGGCGGGGCCTGCCATCATGACGGGGGCGGCGGCGGCGGCGCTCACGCCCCACTTCTCTTCCAGCATCTTGCTGAGCTGGGCGGCTTCGAGCACGGTGAGGGCGCTCAGCTGGTCGACGATCACATTCAGGTCAGCCATCGTGAAACTCCTTCTGAATACCTATCTGCTGTCAGCTTTCAGCTCTCGGCTCTCGTGGTCCGGGACCTGGAGCGTCAAGCGGTTACCACACGGACGAATGATCCTATCAACCCTCCGGCTGCTTGCCCCGTTCCCCGAGGCACACGGCCACGTCTTTCGCGGGAATCTGCAGGATGGTGGCGATCTTGGTGGCCGGCGCCAGCAGGAGCCCGATGAGCTGGGCCCTGATCTCGTTGATGCCGGGCAGCCTGGAGAGGGTCTCCACGTCAGTGGCGGCCAAGGCCTTGCCGTCCACCACCCCGCCCTTCAACTTCAGGTTGGGGTTCTCCTTGGCGAAGGTGACGAGGACCTTGGCCAGGGGAATGGGGTCGGTGGGCGCCCACGCGAGTGCGGTGGGGCCCTCCATCCACTCATCCGCCCCCGAGAGGTCGGTCCCTTCGGCGGCCTTCTTGAGGAGGGTGTTCTTGATGACCCTCATGTGACCCGAGGTTTCCCTCACTCGGTCACGTAGCTTGCTGATGTCCTTGACCTTGAGGCCCTTGAAGTCCACCAGATAGAACGCCTCGTTCTTCTGGATGACTTCCTGAATCTCCTGGATGGTTTCCTGTTTCTCCGCGCGGTTCACGGCGTCCTCCCTAATATCCCGAGACGTCCAGCTTGACGCTGGGGCTCATGGTGGTTGAGAGGTACGCGCTCTTGAGGTACTTGCCCTTGGCCGCCGCCGGCTTGGCTTTCACAACGGCGTCTATAAGGGCGTGGAGGTTCTCCTCGAGCTTGGCGTCCTCGAACGACTTCTTGCCTACGGGGCAGTGGATGATCCCCGTCTTGTCCACGCGGAACTCCACCTTACCGGCCTTGAGGTCGCGCACGGCTTGGGTCACGTCAAAGGTGACCGTGCCCAGCTTGGGGTTGGGCATGAGTCCGCGGGGGCCCAGCACCTTACCCAGTTTGCCCACCTCTTTCATCATGTCCGGGGTGGCCACCATGGCGTCGAAATCGAGCCAGCCGCCTTGGATCTTGGCCACCGCGTCCTCGCCCATGGCGAAGTCCGCGCCGGCGTCCTCGGCCTCCTTGACCTTCTCGCCCTGGGCCACCACGAGCACGCGGACCGCCTTGCCCAGGCCGTTGGGCAGGACCGTCGTACCGCGGACCATCTGGTCGGCGTACTTGGGGTCCACGCCCAGGTTCATGGAGACCTCCACGGTCTCGTCGAACTTGGCGAAGGCGGCCTTCTTGACCGTAGCCACGGCCTCGGTCAGGCCGTACTCCTTGCCCTCCTCGAGGAGGGCGACGGCCGCCCTAAAATTCTTTCCAGTCTTGCCCATGACCCGCTCCTTACTCCACCACATCCAGCCCCATGCTGCGGGCCGAACCGGCGATGATGCGCGCGGCGCTCTCCGGGGATTTGGTGTTCAGGTCCGGAAGCTTCTGCTTGGCGATGTCCTGCACCTGCTGCTTCGTGACCTTGCCCACCTTGGTCTTGTTGGGCTCGCCAGAACCCTTGGCGATCCCCGCGGCCTTCTTCAAAAGATCGGACGCGGGCGGGGTCTTGGTGATGAACGTGAAAGACCGGTCCGCGTAAACCGTGATCACCACGGGGATGATGAACCCCTCCTGCCCCTTGGTCTTGGCGTTGAACTCCTTGCAGAACCCCATGATGTTCACGCCGTGTTGGCCCAGCGCGGGGCCCACCGGCGGCGCCGGGTTCGCGTTTCCCGCCGGGATCTGAAGCTTGACTTCACCGACAACTTTTTTAGCCATTGCGGAGCATCTCCCTATCCAAAGCTGTCAGCTGTCAGCTGTCAGCCGTCAGCTCAAAGCGCCTCTAGAGCTTCTCCACCTGGAGGAAATTGAGCTCCACCGGGGTGGAGCGGCCGAATATGGTAACCAGAACCGTGAGTGTGGAGCGGTCCGCGTTGACCTGGTCCACCACGCCCTGGAACGAGGCAAAGGGGCCCTCGATGATCTTGACCTTCTCGCCCGACTCGAAGGAGTACTTCGGCTTGGGCGCTTCCGTGGCCCTGGTCATGTGGCCGAGGATGCGGTCCATCTCTTCGGGCCTCAGGGCCTCGGTGCTCACGAAGCCCGTGACCTTGGGCGTATTCAGGACCACCTGCTGGGTCTCGTCCGTCATGACCATCTGGACCAGCACGTAGCCCGGGAAGAACTTTTTCGTGGAGACCCGCTTCTTCCCGTTGCGCACCTCCACCACGTTCTCCGTGGGGATCATCACGTCTCCGAAGAGCTCCCTGAGCCCGAAGGCGTCGATGCGGTTCAGGAGGCTCTCCTTGACCCGGTTCTCGAAGCCGGAGTAGCTGTGGATGATGAACCACTGCTTCTCCGGACCCACGGGGGCGGGAGGTTCGCTCGGAGTCTCGCCGGGGGTTTCTCCGGGGGGTATCCCCGGGGTCCCGTTCAGGCCTTCGTCCATGGTCTCGCTCAACGGAACACCGTAAAGACCTTGTTCAGCACGGAGAAGACCACCTGGTCCACGACCCACAGGTAGACACCGAAGATGGCCACGACGACCACCACCACCATGGTGGTGTTGGTCACTTCCTGGCGGCTCGGGAAGGAGGTCTTCTTGACCTCGAGCCTGACGTCGCGCAAGAACACCGGAAAGCGTTTGAACCATTCTGCATACTTCACGGCAGCCTCATTCTTTTGGTGAGTAGGAGAGTAGGTGAGTAGGTAAGTAGGGACCCAACGAGACACATCAGCTCTGGTCCTTCCTAATCTCCTAATCTCCTCATCACCTACTCACGGCATTTTTGGCAGGCGAGGAGGGATTCGAACCTGCGGCCGCTAGGAGCCTCGCTCGCGTCGGAGTCCGCTCGCTGCGTTCCAATCGTCCTCACGGTTCCCGGGGCGGGTCCCTCGCCTCGTCTCCCATCGCTGCGAACGCTGCCTCTGCGTCGCGTTCTCGCGGTGTGACTACGGCGTCTCCCGCCCTTCGAATCCCTCGCTGCCCTCCACCTATTCCTTCTCCGGCTCTCCGGCTCTCCGGCTCT
>JAKAJA010000174.1 GCA_021814085.1 Acidobacteriota bacterium
GTAGGCGAGGAGGCGGTCCAGCAGGGTCAGGCTGTCCCGGAGCGAACCGTCGCCGGCCCTGGCCACCAGCTCCAGGGCCTGCGGTTCGGCCTCGATGGCCGCCTTTTCGCAAAGGTCCTTGAGAAACCGGAGGATCCGGCTCTCGGACACCCGCCGAAACTGGAAGTGCTGGGCCCTGCTGTGGATGGTTTCGGGGATCTTGTGGGGCTCGGTGGTGGCCAGGATGAAGACGACGTGCGGCGGCGGCTCTTCCAGGGTTTTGAGGAGGGCGTTGAAGGCCGCGGTGGAGAGCATGTGGACTTCGTCGATGATGAAGACCTTGTAGCGGTCCCGGGCGGGCATGTACCTCGCCACCTGCATGAGGTCGCGGGCCTCCTCCGCCTTGGTGTGGGTGGCGCCGTCGATTTCCAGGACGTCCAGGCTGCCCCCCCGGCCGATCTCCTCGCAGGAGGGGCAGGCGTTGCAGGGTTCGGGGGTGGGCGCGGCGACGGCGTGGCAGTTCAGCCCCTTGCTGAAGATCCGCGCCGCCGTTGTCTTTCCCACCCCGCGGATCCCCGAAAAGATGTAGGCCGGGTGGATCTTCCCCGTGGAGAGGGCGTTCTTCAGCGTCCGGACCACCGCCTCCTGGCCCACCATCTCGTCGAAGGTGCGCGGGCGGTACCGCCGTGCCAGCGCCTGGTGCGAGCCGGTCTCTGCCATGGTCCCCTCGAAGACTCCCTTCCCGCCCGACCAGAGTGCCCGAAAATGGTATGGGGTTCAAGCGACCTGCGGCACACGGGCGGACTGCTTACCGTTGCTCCCTTCCGGGCCTGGCGGGGTTCGCAGGGCACGTTGCACAGGGCTCGAACCCCACAAGGGTGGGCCGAAACCCGTACCGCTGTCAGTATACCCCGATCCTCCCCGAGGGAGAAGGAGCGCGTCAGCGCTTGAGGCAGCGGGTGAAGAGGCGGAGGACCGGGGCCAGGGCCCGGACCTTCTCCCAGGGACCGCCGGCGAGGAGGAAGAGGAGGGCTCTGAGCCCCCCGTACCGCGCCTCGTCGTGGGGGTGCCACCAGGGAGCGCGGGGAAGGAAGGAAAGGAGGTCGTCCACCAGAACCTGGGGCTGGGTCATCTCGGCGAATCCCTCGGCACCGTGCGTCCGGCCCAGTCCCGACTCCTTGAAGCCCCCCCAGGGGGTCTCCGGCAGGCCGTGGCTCATGAGGTGGTCGTTGACGGTGACCACCCCCGCCTGGAGGCGGAGGGCCAGCGCCCTCGCCCGTCTCCGGTTCCGGGACCAGACCGAGGCGGTGAGGCCGTAGGTGGAGTCGTTGGCCAGGGCCACCGCTTCCTCCATGTCCCGGACCTTCATGACCCCCACCACGGGTCCGAAGGTCTCCTCCCGCATGGTGACCATGTCGTGGGTGACGTTTGTTAGAACCATGGCGGGGAGGAAGAAGCCCTTCCCGTCCTCCGGCGACTTGGATTTTGCGTAGAGGGTGGCCCCCTTGGCGAGGGCGTCCTCCACGTGCCTCTTTACGGTCTCCATCTGGCGCGCGGTGGTCATGGCCCCCATGTCCGACTGGAAGGACGCGCCTGGCCCCACGCGCAGCCCTTCGACCCTGGGTTTGAGTGCGGCGAGGAAAGGCCCGTACACCTTCTCGTGGACGTAGATCCTCTCCACCCCGCCGCAGGACTGGCCGGCGTTCTGCATGCCGGCCCAGAGCGCTCCCGAGGCGGCGCGCTCCACGTCGGCATCTTCGCAGACCAGCATGGGGTCATTCCCGCCCAGCTCCAGGGAGAGGGGCGTCAGGGTCTCGGCGGCCTTGGCCATGAGCGTCTTCCCCACGGGAACGCTCCCGGTGAAAAACAGCTTGTCCACCCCCGCGTCGAGGAACGCGTCGCCCGCGACCCGGCCGGGCATGTTGATGAAGGCGAAGAGGCCCTCGGGAAGGCGAGCGGCCCCCAGGACATCGGCGAGGGCGCGCCCCACCATCTGCGTCTCCGATGCCGTCTTCAGGATGACCGCGTTGCCCGCCAGCAGGGCCATCACCACCTCGTGGAAGGGGATGCCGAAGGGGTAGTTCCATGGCGAAATGATCCCCACCACGCCCCACGGCAGGCGGGCTAGCGTGGACCGCTTGTTGGCCAGGGCCATGGTGGCGGAGCCGAGCCCGCGCGGCTTTAGGAAGCGGGGGGCCATGCGGACGTAGTAGGTAACCGAAATGGCCGCAGGCAATATTTCCGTGGCCAGGGCATCCAATCGCGTCTTGCCGTTATCCCTTACGATGACCGCCGCCAACTCGTCCGCATGGGCCACGAGATAGTCCCGGAGGGGCAGAACCCGCCGTCCCCTCTCCCGCGGGGGCAGGGCGGCCCAGGAGGCCTGGGCGCTCCGGGCTCGGGCCACGGCGGCCCGCAGGTCCTCCACGGTGTTGACGGGGGAATGCCCGAACACCTCGCCCGTGGCTGGATCCGTACACGCCGTTGCATCGGGGGCCTGCAAGACCATGCGCACCTCCCTTAGGGAATTCTTAATTCTGGTAATTCTGGGGACACAATACTTAACTCCCTCTTTCCCGCTTTTTGGGACCCGGCTTCTGCGGCCTCAAAGCCCGATCGAGAGCCCGCTCGAGTCTCTCTAGAAACGAGGCGGAACCGAGTGGCCTCCCGGTCCTCTCGTGGCGGCGGAATGCCTCGGCGTCTCCCGTTCCCAACTTCAACAGCGAGGCCCACTCACGGGCGTCACGCAGCGGTTTGGCCGAGTGAACGAGAGGATCGTCCTCTCCGAGCAGGTGCGCCCGGGCGCTGCTCCACTTCCAGTCCTCCGGCTTCCTTACCAACCCGGCCCGCACGGGGTTCAGTTCGATGTACCGCGCGCAGGCCAGCGCGTGCTCGCGATCCAGTGGGAAGGAGGAAAAGCGGCCCTGCCAAAGGTAGCCACGCCACCCCTCACGAAAGTTAATCAGACGCGTGTACCGCCGGTGCGCTTCCCCGATGGCCCCGGCCAAGCCCTCGTGCGTCTTAGGCACCGCCATGAGGTGCACGTGGTTGGGCATGAGGCAGTAGGCCCACACCTGCACCTTGTGCAGGGCACACCACTGCGCCATGAGGTCCAAGTAGGCGAGGTAGTCCTCATCCTGAAAGAAGACCTGCTGCCGGCGGTTGCCCCGCTGTGTCACGTGATGAGGATGACCCACCGCCACCACCCGAGCGATCCGTGCCATGCGAGGATCCTAGCTCTTCCGGCTGGCCGCCGTCAAGAGTTAGGTATTGTGTCCCCGGAATTCGTGGTGGTGCATTAGAAGTGCGGCAGTTCAGCTCATTGGGGAACTATGGCACCGGAACTGTACTGAGGCTACGCCTTTTCCCACAACGCCCGCACGGGCACGGCGAAGAGTCCGCCCCCGAAGCCAACCGTGATCTCACCGTCGTAGAGCACCACGCCCGCGACGAACCTCTCCCCTGCCGCCTCTCGCAGTTTCCGCAGGCCACGAAAGTCGGCCTGCGTCACCGTAGCCGCCGCTTTGACTTCAACACCAGCCACATCCGAGGCGCCTTGCTCCAGCACGATGTCCACCTCCGCGCCGTCTTTGTCCCTGAAGTGGAAAAGACCGATGCTGGCATCGGCCCAGCTGACCTGCCGCCGGATCTCCTGAAAGACGAAGGTCTCCAACAGCTTTCCGAGGGCCTTGCGATCTTTGGCAAGCCCCCCGGCATCGAATCCGAGAAGGGCCGCCGCCAAACCCGTATCGCCGAGATGGAGCTTGGGCGTCTTGACGAGGCGGCTCAGGCGGTTGGTGTGCCACGACGGAAGGAACTCCAGCAGAAAGACCCTATCGAGAAGGGTCACGTAGTCCCGAATGGTGGGACGGCTCAACTGAAAGGGTGCGGCCATTTCGGCGATGTTTACGAGAGTCGCCGTCTGTCCGGCGGCCAGTTGCATCAGCCTCGGTAGGGATTCCAGCGAGCTGATCCGGGCTAAGTCCCGAACATCGCGCTGCACGATTGTTTCCGCGTAGTCGCGGTACCACGCCGTCCGCCGCTTGGCGGTCTTCCGCGCGAGCGCGGCCGGGTAGCCTCCCGCGACGATCCTCTCGGCCAGGCCGGCGCCCAGCCGCTTCCACTGCCGGACTTTGAACGATTTGGCGAAAAGGGCCTCCAAGAAGGTAGGCGCGGTACGAGCCAGCTCACACTGGGCGAGTGGATACAGGCGCAGGATCTCCATCCGCCCTGCCAGGGAATCGGCCAGTTTGGGCAACAGCAGCACGTTGGCTGAGCCGGTCAAGATGAACCTGCCGGGCGTCCTCCGGCGGTCCACGGCGGCCTTGATGGTGCTGAACAGCGTGGGAGCACGCTGGACTTCATCCAGGATACATCTCTCGGGGAGATCCCCGATAAACCCTACTGGGTCCGAGAGCGCTGCCGCCAACTGCACGTCGTCATCGAAGGTGATGTAGCTGTAGCCCCGGCGGTCGCCCACCATCCTCGCGAGCGTCGTTTTGCCGCTCTGGCGCGGCCCGTGGATTAGCACCACGGGCGTGTCGGAGAGCGCCTCTTCGAGTTGGACCTGCGCTTTGCGTGGATAGTAACGGTCATTGGCCATGCACGGATTGTACGCTCAATGTCGGCCAAATGAAAGGTTATGGCCCGGCTAAATGAAAGGTTGCGGCACGGCCAATTGCAACTTTGCGGTGCGGTTGAAGGGAATATCGTTCATCAGATGGGAGGATTTTGATCGCACCGGGGCGCGGTACTCAAGCCCCGGTGTGGGCTTTACCAAGCGTCTCCCTCCGGGTTCGCCCCTGTGTGGGTTTCGCCCTGGGTCCCCCCGGGGGTTCGAGGCCACGCCTTCCGGGTCTGCCTTTCAGGCGCCGTCCAGAAGCCACGGGGCTGGCCCGTGGCTTCGTTGTTTCTTTTTTGGCTCCCAGGGAGGGATTTGAACCCCCGACCTAGTGATTAACAGTCACCCGCTCTAACCAACTGAGCTACCTGGGAGCAAGTAGCCAAATGATTGTACCGAAAGGG
>JAKAJA010000175.1 GCA_021814085.1 Acidobacteriota bacterium
ACGACGGATGACGGAGACCGTTGATCTGGCCACGACACCATTCCCCCTCCTCCTGGCATACCATTTTCATAGGCATTCCACGGGGACGCTGGCGCTGAGCGCGGGGCTCCACAAGAAACGGATCTATTTCAAGGACGGCTCGGCCGTCTTCGCGGGCTCCAACGACAGGAACGACCGGCTCGGGGAGATGCTCCTGCGCCGGGGGCTCTTGGGCCTCCCGGATTTCCTCTCCAGCTCAGCCGACATGGTGCCGGGCAAGCGCTTCGGAACCCTCCTCGTGGAGCGCGGGCTCCTCTCTCCCAACCAGCTGGTGTGGGCGGTGAAGGAGCAGGTGATGGAAATCATCTTCTCCCTCTTCCCCCTCGCCGCGGGGACGTCCCAGCTGGAGGAGGGGCCCGCGGGAGACGGCGAGATCATCACCCTCAACATCAACACCCCGGAGCTTATCCGGCGCGGGGTGGCACGCATGGACAACGCCACGTGGGCGCTAGAGACCTTCACCGACAGGACCACCCAGCTGCGCCTTACCCAGCCGGCGAAGCAGGTCCTGGAGCACTTTTCCCTCGACCCCAAGGACGTCCACGTGGTGATGGCCCTCCAGGCCGGCGGCTCCCTCGAGGACCTCTGCTCGGGGACCCTCCTGCACCATTTCGACCTCCTCAAGCTCCTCTGGGCCCTCAAGATCCTTGGCTTCCTCGCGGCGGGGGGCCCTGTCCCCGTTACGCCCGAGCGGCCCCCGGCGGCGCAGGCCGTGGAGCCGGAGGACTTCGATGTCACGGGGGACGATCTCAAAGACTTGATTTAGACATGGGAAGCTACGAAAAAAAGCGCGCCCCGCGAAGGGCGCGCCTTTCTCGTTGGTCGAATAAGGGCCTAGCCTTTGATGCCCCCGCTCGATTTTGCCGTGGCCTTCGTTTCGGTCTTAGGGGCGGCCTTGGTCACCTCGCCCTTCACTTCGATGGCTTTGGCGGTCATGGTGTACTCGATGGTCACCTTGGCGCCCACTTTCAGTTCGCCCGTTATCTTGGTGGCCGCGTCTTTGGCCACCTCCCACTTGTCGTTGCCCTTCTGGACGACGATCACGTCGCCCTTGATCTCCAGGATGGGACCCGTCACCTGGTAAGTCTTGGGGCCGGCGGCCCACAGGGAGAGGGATAGGAGCGACACAGCCAGAACCGCGATCAGCGCCTTTTTCATCATTTCCTCCTATGCAAGCAGGAGCAGTCTAACAGGTCGGGGCCTTTCCGAAAATGGAGAAGGGTCCCGAAGGCCCCTCCACTCCAACTCAATATCAACACGCCCGATTTGGAATGTGCGGATTCCTCCAGCCTCAGAGCTTCTCCAGGAGGGCGTCGGTCATCTGCTGAGTAGTACAGGCGCCATTTTCGAAGACCTTGGGACCGCCGGGGAGGCGCAACATGTCGTAGCAGCGGACCTTGCCCTCCTTCACCACGGCGGCCACGGCCTTGCGGATGCGGTCGCCCTTGTCCCGCTCGCCCACGTGGTCGCAGAGCATGGCGGCGGAGAGGATCATGGCGATGGGGTTCACGATGGAGGGGTTGAGCTTCTCGTACTTGGGCGCGGAGCCGTGGGAGGGCTCGAAGACGGCGTACTGGGCGCCGATGTTGCCCGAGGCCGCGAACCCGAGGCCGCCCACGAGGCCCGCGAAGGCGTCGCTGAGGATGTCGCCGAACAGGTTCTCGCACACGAAGACGCCGTAGTCCTCCGGGTTTTTGGTGAGCCACATCATGATAGCGTCGATGTTCACCGACCACAGGGCGATGCCCGGGTACTCCTTGGCGATGGCCCGCGCCTCGCTCTCGATCATCCCCGAGGTCTCCCGCAGGACGTTGGGCTTCTCCGCCACGGTGACGCTCTTGTAGCCGAAGCGCTTGGCGTACTCGAAGGCCTCGCGGATAAGGCGCCGGGTCGCGTCGCGGGTGACGATGCGGGTGGATATGGCAAGGTCCTCCCCCTTGGCATTGGCGAAGACCTTGAACCGGGGGTGGGTCGCGAAGACGTCGCGCACGGCCTGGGGTGGATTGGTCCACTCGACCCCCGCGTAGGAGCCCTCCGTCCCCTGGCGGAAAATCACCACGTCCACCAGCGGCTCTTCGAAGCCCCCCGCGAGGCCCTTCCGGACGAAGTTGAGGGGGTTGCCGGGGAAGGAGCGGCAGGGACGGACGCAGAGGTCGAGGGCGAACTTCTGGCGCATGGTCACGATGGGGCTGTAGTACACCAGCCCCTTGCCCTTCAGCTGCGGGTCCAGCTCGGCGTCCGCGTCCCACTTGGGCTTGGACGTGATGGCGCCGAAGAGGCCGAGCCTGTGCTCCTCGAGGAGCTTCACGGTGCGGTCGGGGAGGGCGTTGCCCTCGGAGCACCAGAAGTCCCAGCCGATGTCGCCGCGGAGGTATCGGGCGTCGAAGCCGACCTTGTCCAGGACGCGGATGGCCTCGGGGAGGACGACCTTGCCGATGCCGTCCCCGGGCATGCTGACGATGGTGTGCTTGGCCATTTAGAAATCCTTCTTAGGAATAGGGAAGGGTCCGCTTCGGGCGCCCACGGCAACCTGCCGGGGGCGCACCCCCTCGATAAGGACCTCAATTGTGTGGGTTGCCGGGGTCCCGGTCAAGGACGGGGCCATGCCAGAGGTCTGCGTTGAGCTAATTAATCCAATGGCCCGCAGGGGTTACCTGATGATGATCTTGTCTCCAAGCGGCGCCTGGGGCCCGGGCGCCGCCTTTTTCCGCCTCTCCTCGAAGTAGCTCAGGTACCCCTCGAACTCGATCTGGAACGGGCGCACGCCCGTGATGGGCATGTTGGTGCTCACCCGGAAGGCGTGGTCGTCGATGAGGGCGTAGGTGCCGTCCCTCCCCAGCATTCCGTAGACGAAGCTCACCGAGCTGCCCACGACGAAAATCCGCTCGGCCTCGCGGGGTGGCGGTCCTCCGGAAATCTCTGCCCACAGGATTTGGGCGAAGTCGAGATGCGAGAGAAAGCCCTTCTCGGTCCCCGGCGTCAGGTCGGGAGAGATGAGGAGGAGGGGCAGGTGGTAGCTGTCCGGGTCCGTGGGGCGGGGGCGGGGCCCGTGGTCGGACGTGATGGCCAGAAGGGTCCCCTCCAGGAGCCCCTCCTGCGCGAGGCGGTCGTACAGCCTCGTGAAATACCTATCGTAGTAGGCGAGGGGCTCGATGCCCGTCTCCTCCGTCCAGATGGGGCTGTGCCCCGCCACCATCTCCTGCATGATGAAGGTCTTGCCGGGCCGGCGGCAGAGGTCCACCACGTCCTCCAGCACCGCGAAATCCTCCACGGCTCGCTCCATGTGGTTCGTGTCCACCGACACGAAGCCCGCGTTCTTCTCGGGGTCCTTCAGGAGGATGCCTTCCCAGTCCGGACCGTCGGGGACGAAGCGCGCCTGCCACGCCCCGTAGGAGGAGACGAACCAAGGTGTGAAACCCGCGCCCCGCATGTCCCTCACCAGGTTATCCCGGTCGTTGACGAAGCTGAAGCTCGAATCGTCCCCGTAGGCGCGGTAAGGGATGAAGACCCCGTTGAGCAACGTGAGCAGGCCCGTGTAGCTCTCCAGGTTCAGGCAATGGTAGTTCGAGTAGCTCACGCAGTGGCCATCGAACCGCTTGGGGAACTCGGAACCGGGTTCGTTGAACTGGCGCATGAGGGCGTCGTAGTCCACGCTCTCCATGACGAGGACCACGACTCGCGAATACCGGGACGCCGTAGCGGGGAGAGCCGGGCGCGGCCTGAAGAGGAAGGAGTAGTCAGCTCCCTTCGCGGCGTCGGGCGAAGGCTCCAGCGTGCCGATGCCGTATTCGTTGTGGGTGCGCCGCCCCAGCGCCGCCGCCTCTTCCATCAGGCTGTAAACGAGGGGGCTGACGACGGGTTGCCAGAGGCTCCCGAAGAAGAGGGCCGTCTGGAGGAGGCAGGCCGCCCACACCCACGGCGAAGCCGGCCGGATGTGGGCGGCGAGGACCACGGGCAGGCCGAATAGCAGGGCGATGAATCCGAAGGCGCTCGCCAGCAACAGGGGGCTGACGAAGAGGCCGGCCGAGAAGGTGATGATGGCCGGATCGAGGGAGAAGAGGTTGATGGGCTGGCGGAGGATGTCGGGGATGAGGGGCGTGTAGGCGAGGCTCATGATCGTCAGGAGCGCCACCCAGAGGATGAAGGTGGCGCGGAAGAACGGCTTGAGCCAAGCCGGGGCCACCCGCTCCGTGAGAGCCAGGAGGCCGGCGCTCAGGAGGACGAGCATCGCATCCTGAAAGTAGGACAGGAGGTTCGTCACCATCCGGTCGCCGAAGGCCCCGGTAAGGCCGAACCCCGCCTTCGTCACCAGAAGAACCAACAGGGTGCATGCGGTGAAGCGGAAACTGTAAGACTTCGCGGGCATCTCAGGCGTCATACCCCGGTCACCGACTGTTCCACGAACTTCTCCCACAAGCCGTTGTTACGAGGGGGGTCGGAGCCCTTCCGGCTATCGCGTGCCTCCAGTCTAAGGGGCTCCGCTGGGCCGGTCAAGGCCGCGCCCTTGATTCGCCTCGGGCCACGGCGGAGAATCAGCGCAGGGGGATCCCATGGCGGACAAGGACACTTCTGGGGTTAAGGGCTGGAATATGTCGGCGCGGTTCCGGGGGGCCCTCAAACGGGAGATCCCCCGGTGGCTCGAGTCGGGTATCCTCCCGCCCGAAGGGGCCACGGCCCTGGAGGCGCGCTACCGCCTCGGAGAACTCGAAGCAGAGGGAGGGCGGCTCCTGGCCTCCTTCATCTTCGGCATCGGCGGGCTCCTCCTCGGGGGCGGCGTCCTCGCCTTCGTGGCGGCCCACTGGGCGACCCTCGGGGCGGCCTTCAAGGTGGCGCTCATCTTCTCGGGCCTCCTGGGTTTTCACGGCGCCGGCTTTTACCTCTGGCACTTCCGCGGCTGGCCGCGCCTCGGCCACGCCCTGGTCCTGACGGGGTGCCTCGTCTACGGCG
>JAKAJA010000002.1 GCA_021814085.1 Acidobacteriota bacterium
TAAGCGGTGGTTTGAACAAGGGCAAACAAATGGTGCCGTCGTCGTCTAGTTGAACGACCGCTGTAAAAGCGAAGAAGTCCACTTGTTTGGGCTCTCTCGTAACTGCACATGCAACCACAGCCGCTAGGGTTGCACAAAGGAGAATATGAAAGCGTCGCATGCCTACCCCCTTCCATGAGAAGGCCAAATAGGTCAAGGGCCGACATGGCGGCCCGCCTTTTTTCTGGCATCTGGCGGCGTGGACCGGATCGCGGGGCTCGCTGTCCCATGCGGCCAGCGAGTCCCGCAAGTACCAGGATTGCGGTAATCACGAAGCCTCACTGCAAGGAGCGGCGGGGAGAAAAGCAGAGACCACCCTCGTCATTCACCCTCCGCTTTTAGACCCACCGCTCAAGCAGCCCCCGCGGGCGCATGAAGTGCGGACGCGCGCAACGGCGAAAATCTGCACAACAAACAGCGGTCCCGCGCTTCGGCTTCCGCTGAATCCGTTGAAGCTTTGCCGCACCTCATTCTCAGCGGTCCGATTCATGCTTGACTACTACAGGCGCGCCAACGGCCATGCATCCAAAGATGGACCATCGTAGATGATTCCCATGCACTCTTCAGTATGAGTAGGTGTGCCATCCGCTCCATTTGTAAGGCTGCAGAAGTTTCGGCAGCACCTCTCCTTTCAGCCGCTTGTCCTGCTCACTTTGTCGGCTTGCATTAACAAAAACCCCGTGAATAATTTCCCCGTCAAAAGCCACGAATGAGTGACAAAACAAATACTTCGACCGAGAATCACTTTCCGGCGCGTTGGCCGCATCCAGATCGTGAAGCAGTTGCAGGGACGGGGGGCCTGTCTCAGGGAAGCACTCGTCTGGCCCCGGGTCAATAAGCCGAAGGAAAAGGACATAATCGCCGGTCTCAGGGTAAAAGTGGTACTCAAAGAAATGGCACTTTCCGTAGGCGACGCCAAAGCGCCATCTTCGAATTCCAGACTGGTACAACTCTAACCGCTGCCCCGACCATGACTGGTCGAGGTACTCCTTCTCGTATTTCGCCACCAACCGCTCGGCCGCCGGCTTTAGCTCCTCTAGATCCTTGGGCGGCCGCCCGTTCGCTTGCTTGAATTCCTCGATGGCCATCGTGAGGATGACGAACTTGTTCGTGCTGAACTTCCGCTGCTCTTGCTCATTCTTGTAGCACGAAGCTAAGACCAGCAGGAACAGGCCTGCGAAAAGAGCGAATTGGACGCGCCGAAGGGCAGCCATTTACAGAGCCCTCCCGATATTTGGATCGGGACGCGCGGTCCAAAGCGGCTGCGTTAGAAACCCGAACGTGAACCCGATGGAGGTATCCACATAGATGGGCGGCAGGATTCCGCCTGGTTGAGACTGCAACATCACGTAGCGATGGGGAAATGTCTCAAATCCCCATCCGGACTTCCACCAGATCGCGGGCTTCCAGTATTGTGGCTTTAGAGTCTCTATGAATTTCTGAAGATCGCTGGCGTATTGCCCGCAGGACTGGCCGCTTAAGAAATACTCTAGAAATTGGAACTTCCCCAATTTCGCTTGTTCCCACACCCTGTTTTCAATGTGTACCGCTTCTTTCCACATGTTGAGAGCAGTAGCGAACTCCTTATCCGAGAGCGCCCGGCCCGCGACGAACTCCAGGTATTCACGCTGGTTCACTTCAGGATCGTAGGGGGAGGCGACGTCTACCGTGCTCGCCGCAGCGCCCAGACCAACCGGCATCGTGCCCGGTCCATACTGTTTGCTCGCTCCATCACCCTGCCCGCCCGCCAGGAATTCATCCTCTGTTCTTGCCAAAGCACCCTTCATGGCCTTCAGCGTCTGCGCGTGCTTGATCTCCCCCGCGATCGCATTCGCCGCGTAGCTCAGCCCGGCGCTTATCGCGCCCTGTGTGAACCCCTGCCAGAAGTCTCCGCCCATGGCGACGTTCGAGAGTCCTCCTACGACGCCGCCACTCATGACGGAGAGGACGCCCTGGCCGAACTTGCCGAGGTTCAGTCCCTGCGGCCCTCCCCATTTCGCGAAGCCGTATCCTATCGCGGCCCCCGCCGCGCCGATGAGCGCACCTTGCAAGATGTTGCCACCGTAAATCGCCGAACTCATCGCTCCCGTCAGCGCGCCCACGAAGACCGTCGCCACGAACGGGTGCGCGGCCATGGAGGCGACGCCGAACATGGCCCCGGCGATGGCGCCCATGAGCATGCCTTGCCCAATGTTGCCGCCGTTGATCCAGGCCATGATGCCGCCGACGACGGCGCCGATGATGGCCCCCGCGAGAATGCCGAAATGCCCGGTCGGGTCCGTTAAATTGATTGGATTGTTTCTAACGTAGGCGTAGCGGTCATAGGAGAAGGTGTCATTGGGATTCGGGATGACGCTGTCAGGCGACATGAAGTGTCCGATGGCGGGGTTGTAGTATCTAGCGTGCGCGTAAATCAGGCCCGACTCGGCGTCGTGGTACTGGCCGGTGAAGCCATAGGGCCAGGGCTCGGAGTTGTTGCAGGTGGAGACGCCGGGCCGCGGGCTCTCGAAGTCCTCTCCGAAGGGGAGGAAGTGCTGAGTCATGACGGCGTTGCCAGTGCCGTCGGTCAGCGTATTGACACTTCCCAGGTGGTCGCTCAACGGGTAGAAGGTCTCGTTGCAGGGAACGGCTTGCGCTTGGGCTGAAACGGGAACGAAGAAGGCCAATCCTTGGAAGAAGAAGAGAAGGATGAGGAACCGGGCCGCAAGCCGCAGGGCGGGGACATTCCATGGGCCGAGGGGCTGCGGGCCTTCGAGCGTCCCCTTGAAGGCGCCCTGCCGTGCGAGCCTGCGCAGGACGGAAGGCGCAAGCCCCCTTCGCAACTGCGCGGCAAGGATGCGGCGGATCCTGCGGCTTGAAACCAGAGCCACGAGGAGGATGGCTAACGCTACGAGCGTCCCCTCGATGGCCTTTGCCTGCGCTTCCGGATCGTAATTGAACGCCCTGGCTCCGTGGCTCACAACCTGCCAGAGGTCTTTGGACGCGGTCAGGCCCGCGGAGAAGGAAGCCCGCGAAGGCAATCCCGCGAACCCTAAAAGGTCCCTTCCGTGCCTCCGTGCCTCCGTGGTGAGGTCCCTCTTGAAGTCCTCCCACGCCATGGAGGCGAGGAGGGATTCGCCGCGCCGGCCGACGTTCTGGTAGAAGACCGTCCCCGCGCTGATGCGCTGCTTCCAGCAGATGATCCCGTTCGGGCCCGTGATCGCCCAGCGCTCCTTCACGGCGGTGCTGTTGGGGACGCCCTCCACCTCGTACCCCGTCTCGCTGATGTGCTGGAAGCTGTAGACCGGCGGCGAGGGCGTCGGCGGCGAGACGTGCTTCATCGTTACCACCCGCTCGCCCGACGCGTCATACGTATACTCCGCCGCCGGGTCCCACGCGCCCCCGCGCCCGCCCGGGTTCGGCCGCCACGTCTCCACGGAGACCATCCGGTTCCACGCGTCGTACGTGTAGCGCAGTTGCGTCCCGTCCGTCTTGGTCTCCTGGGCCACGTTGCCCCAGGCGTCGTACTCGAAGTGGCCGCCCTCCGACGTGTCCGTCACGCGGTGCCGGAAGGCTGGGGCGTAGGTCAGCAGATTCGCCCCGTTCGTCACTACCCCGGCGGTCGCCTGGAAGCTCCCCTTCGAGGCGAGCACCCCGCCGCCCGGCACGGAGTCGTCGTAGCCGTAAGAGAGCGTCCCGTACTTGGCGGGGCACGACGCGCTCAGCAAACGCATGTTGGCATCGTAGGTAAAATTCTGGCTGTATCCCTCCGGCGTGCTGTCCTGGACCGTGCGCACCTGGTCGTCGCCGTAGAAGGTGTAGTGGAGGCCCTGGCGGAGGGCGTTGTCCGCGGTCCGGACGCTCCCCACGTCCGTCAGGCGGTCCGTCACCGGGTGGTGGGTGTAGGCCGTCCGGACGCCGTTGCCCCGCGTCCAGAGCTTCAGGTGGGTCTCGTCGTAGTCCGTGTACGTGGCGAAGGGTACGCCCGCCCCGTCCGAAACCCCCGTGGCGAGACCCGAGAGAGGATCGAAGGCGTAATCCGCCTCCACCCCCGTGGGCAACACGCTACGGACCGTCCGCCCCGCCCAGTCCTTGTAGGTGGCGAAGCTGTACGGAACCGAGGCACCGGTGATCCGGGCGACGGTCTCGCTCCTCACGGTGGCGCCGAAGCTTGCGTCCAGGAAGGCGGCAAAGTCGTAAACGCCCGAGGCGTCCACCCGCTGGGAAAGCTCGCCAGCGTTCAGATCGCGCGTGGCACCGTAGTACGCCAGCGATTCGCTCAGCGGCGGCGCGCCCGTGTTGTCCGAGCCGAGGCGCGAGGTGAGCTGGCCGAGGTCGCCGCCGTAGGCGAGGACCGTCTGCCGCCAATTCGACGGGGCCGCGCTCGCCGTCTCCAATTGCTTGACCAGCCTCCCCGTATGGTCGTAGAAGTACTCCGTCAGCGTCGTGGGCGTCCCGGCATCGAAATCCCGGTACGTTAGCTTGTGGCCCCAGGAATCGTAGGTGAGCCGGACGAGATCAGGGCCGCCGGGCGCGCCCTCGTGCGCCGCCACGAGCGAGCCCATCACGTCGTACTCGTAGAAGACGGGCGGCATGGCGTCGTGCTGGACCATGACGAGGCGCCCGTAGGCGTCGGCCTCGGTCGTCTTCTGATGGGTGGCGGGGAGGCCATCGTCCCCGGTACCGGTGACCTTGCCGGTCACGCGGGTCGGGGTTTGAAAAATGGTCTCGGTATCCTTGCCGAACCCATGTTCCTTGACCGCCCGGCTCCGAAGGTCGTACTCGTAGCGGACCCACTGAACGGCCGTGGACGCAAAGTGCGGGCGGCTCTTTTTGTCCACGCGCCCGTAAGGGTCATACAGCGTATCGGTGTAGACGCCATCTCCAGGCGCCCTCTGCCAGCCCGGGGTAAGGGTCTGGTAGGTCCTCCCGAGACCGTCGTACTTCGCGTAGCTGTGGAGGCCCTCGGTGGTGTTGTTGGGCAGGTAGGTGATCTGTTCAACGAACTGGGTTGAGGGCCGCCCCGCCGCCTCGTCGTGGTATTTCGTCTGCTTGGTGAGGAACTCCACTCCCGCCGGGCTGAACTTCACGAAGGAGTACGTCTCGCGGCCGAGGCCGTCGTAGACCGTCCGGGTGGTGACCTGCTTCGCGTCGGTGACCTGAAGGGGGTGCCCCCAGGCGTCGCTCGCCACGGTGGTCGTGTAGAGATCGAGGCCATGGAGCCCGTGAACGGTCTTCGAGGTGGGGAACCGGTGCGTGGGGTCGCCGGAGTAATCGAACGTGGTGGAGACGCCGAGGGCGTCCTTGCGCTCTCTGATCGTGCCGTCACCGTTAAAGGCGATGGTGGCGGAGCTGAGGTAGTCGTTGAAGGCGGCGCGGGTCCCCCCCGCGGTGTCCACGTCGAGCCAGTTGCGCTCCTCGGTCGGGTGGCCCTTAGTGAGGCTCTGGGATTGTGGAGAGGTGGCATAGTCGTAGAGGATCTGCTTGCTGCTGGTCGGGTTCGTGCTCGACGCGGCGAAGGTGTCCACCTGCCGGACGTAGCCGAGGAGCCACTTGCTCTCATCGTTGAGGTAGGTGGTGACGACCCTCTTGTCGTCGGCGGGGTCGTTCACGTCCCCGAGCGTGTGGACCTCCAGGACGTTATCGTGGGCGTCGAAGGAGACGTAGTCCACGCCCGTGGTGAGAGAAGGCGCGCCAGGCTGGCTCGGCTCCGAAACCGTCGTCCGGTCGCTCAGCTTGTGGACGTGCCAGAGGCCGAAGCCGTCCTTGCTTGCATCGTAGGTGCTCGAGCTCGTCTGGAAGAGCGGGCCGCCGGGCTGGCCCGGCGCCGCGGCCTCGAAGGACTCCACCGTCTTCACCATCCCCGTGAGGGGGAAGTCCTGCTCGTAGGTGGTCTTGGTGGAGGTCCCGTCAGGCGAGACGACGGTGACCTCGCGGAACCCGGCGAACTGGCGCTCGGCGACGTCCCACTTCGGGTGTTTGTAATCGTAGGTGGTGGTGTACGTGGCGGGCGCCTCGGCGCGGCCGGCGTCGCTCGTGACGCTCTGGACCACGTAAGGCACGACGGGGTTGTAGTCTCCCAGCACCGGGTTCGACGGGTCCGGGACGGTTCGCGTGTAGGAGCCCGCCCCGCTCGCGTAGGTGATCCTGGTCTTGCCGCCGATGGGGTTGTCCACCTCGGTGAGGTAATCGAGCCTCGCGGAGGCGGCGTTCTGGGGCTTTGCCATGCGGACGTCGCGGGGGGTGTAGGTGCATAGAGAGGAGCCGTTCTGGTCATAGAGGACGAACTCGTAGGACCGGACGAAGTCCGGCAGGCCGTCGCCGTTGAGGTCGGTGACCCGCACGCCCGTGTCCCGGCTGGCCAAGGCCTTGGGCTGTCCGGCCTTGAGGGTCGTGACGAAGGGCTCGCTGAAGCCGTATCCGGGATAGACGGTTCCGGGCGGGGACGCCTGGTAGGGCGCCAGGCCCGCCACCTGCGAAAATCCGGTTCCACCATTCAGCCAGACGTTCTTGGAGCCGCCGGGCATGTCAAGGAAGCCGCACGCGGTCGTCGTATCGTTCGGGTAGAAGCCGTCCACCTTGTCGGGCAGGCCGTCGCCGTTGATGTCCAAGAGCCACGCGCCCTGGTCGCGGTTGAGGTTCATGGGCTGGCCGCCGGACTGCCCCACGTAACGGCGCGCGGTGAAGGGCTGGCCGGGCAGCACGCCGAGCCCTTGCGCGCCGGCCGCCGCCCAGCCGTGGCCCGTGTTGAAGATCACGTTCCTGGCAACGGGCCTGGACGGATCGTAATCGTATGATTGGACCCAGTCCGGCAGGCCGTCGCCGTTCATGTCGGCAAGCCGCCAGCCGACGTCAACCATGGAATCGTCCGTATCCCGCACGAGGATGGGCGGGATTCCGGCCTCGAACTCCGGTGACTCCACCCACTGGTCCCGGCTCGGGTCGAAAAGCCAGACCACCCTTGCCGAGAAGGTGTTCAGGCGGGAGTCCCACACGGACATGATCACGTCCGCGTAGCCGTCCCCGTTGACATCCGCGTAAAGAACGCCGTTTTCGGCGGCGCTGAGCGTTCCCTGGGCGCCGTTGGTCACGTTCACGGCCATGACCGGCGGGGCGAGGTGGCCGCCCTCGAAGGCCCATTCGGCGGGCGTCATGTTTCCCGCGCCGTCATAGGCCATGACGATGAGGGAGCCGCCACCGTAAATGTTCGTGGTATCAAAGCTGGCGCTGGTACCGGTCCCCGAGTCCAAGGCTATCGTGGCTGAGATGAGGCGGTACTGGAAGGTAAGGGGGGGCGTCCCCGGGCCGCCCCCGTCGCTCGTGTCGCTTCCGCTCCAGGCGAAGTTCAGCGTGTCGTTGAAGCCGTCCGGGGGCGCCTGCGTGAACTGGACGGCGGGCGGGATGTGGTCCGCGGAGCCAGTCACGGTGAGGGGGTAATCCACCTGCTTGGACTTTCCGCACGCGTTCGTGGCTCTTACGTGAAAGGTGTACGGCCCCGGGGCGAGGCTCGTGTAAGAGGCGTACCGGACGCCGTCCCCCGCGGCGTGGGACCAGGCGCCCTCCAGCCCTTCCAGGTAGTACGCCACGGCGGCCCCTTCGCCGCTATTGCAGTCGCCGAAGGCGTTCCAGAAGAAATAGACCCTGCCCCCGGCCGTGGAGGCGGGCGGGGTAAACAAGAGGCGCAGAGCCACAACACTGGGGTCCGGCGGGCCGCCCGGCGGCAGCATGTTGGGGGTGACCGGTGCGCCCGCCCGCGTGCCGCTTTGGAGGATCTGCGGCGGGACGTGGTGGATCGTCCCAGCGGGGTGCGGGCTCCACCCGGTGCCGTCCTTGCGGCCGAGGTAGACACTGTTGGAGGAGCCCCAAGGGTAAGAACCGCTGTCAATCTTGTCGGGGATGCCGTCTCCGTTCACGTCGGCGAAGCGCACGCCCAAATCAACCGTCCCGTGCTGGAACTGGTGGCACACGTAGAACATCGCGATGGGCTCGCCGGGGATGGAGGGCCCCTGGACCTGCGTCCAGGCGCTTCCGCCCGGCCCCGGATTGAGGAATATGTTTTGGACGTTCTCCAGCGGGGTATTGCCATAGGCGCAGTCGTTGTGGACGAAAGAATCAACCTTATCGGGAAGCCCGTCGCCGTTGAGGTCCAGAAGCACGCTCCCCTTGGAGAGCGCCACCGCGTACTCCGTGTTGCCGCCCCCGTACTTGTAGCCGCCTGCGCTGAAGGAGAGCCCCGGAAGAGCCGAATAGGGGCCCGAACCGGTTTCCCACTGCAGGGGCTGCGCGTCATAGTCGGCGTAGCCGAAGGTGACGCTCTTGCTGACGGAGGCAAGCCCCGCCCCCTGGCCGGTTATCGTGATCTGGCGCAGCAGGCTCCTGCCCGTGGTCCGGCTGACGCTCTGGCCCGTGGCGGGGTCCGCGTAGCCGAGATCGTACTTGCGCAGGGCAGTTGCGGGCGTGAGGCTCCCTTCTCCCGTCCACGCGCCTGCCAGCACGGATTTGAGGCGGTCGCCAATGTCCTGGCGTACGCCGTTGCGGTACGAAAACCTCTTATCCGGCCGGTCCTCGTAGAGAAACTTCACCGCCGCGAAGTGGCTGTAGCCGGAGAGGACGTCGTTGCCGCCGTAGACGATCATCGCGGGCAGGTGGCTCCCCCCACTGGAGTACACGTCGGGATTGGAGGAAACGAGGCGGCCCTGCGTATAGGTGTACTCCATGGTGTTGTTGTCCACGTCCACGATTTTGCGCAGCATCCACTCGTTGCGGCGCTCCTGGTATCCCACGGGTTGTGAGGTGTCGGTGAACACCAGGCAGAAATCGGACGTGGCGTCCCCGGCGACCGGCCCGAAGTAGTAGTGCTCCCCGGACTTGCTCAAGACGTCCCAGTAGTCCACCTGGTTCGTCAGGACGCGGCTGCCCGTCGCGTCGGTGCCGAACAGGTAGTGGGCAACGGCCTTGCTCCAGGACTCCACCCGCGTGTGGAAGGCCCTTTGGCCGGTCGCGGGGTCGGTCGCGGCATCCACCGGCAAGAGTTGGACGCCCGAGCCGTTGAGGCTCATGTAGAACTCGTCGCTGGCGCCGTATGCCGGAGCGCTCTTGAAGGGGCCGGTGCGCGTGATGGAAGAGGAGGGGATGCCCCAGCCTACGCCGGCGAGGCCGTCGGCGTTCGTGCTCGCATAGGAGACGGCCAGGGCGGGCTGAAGCCCGTTGCGGGCGGGCAGGACCTCAATGGGGACCGAGGTGCTGTAGGTTCCCGAGAAGGGGTTCACCTGGCCGGAGACAAGGGTCCCCTGCGCGGAGGGGCTCTGGCCGGACTGCACCGGCAGGACCGGGTCCGAGGCCGTCCGCGGCTTCAAGGCAACCAGCGCAACGCCGAGGACACAGAGAGACAGCTTCCAAGTCCAACCCCTCTTCAAGGATCGTTTCTTGGCCACGGATCCCCTCCTGCTTTAAGAACGCTGCGCGTGTAGGGACGTTTTCCCAATAAGTAGAGATGTACGCGGGAATAGCTTGCCGTCAAGGAGAGTCAAAATCACCTTCAGATAAGTCACGCAGAACAGGGGAGTTGTTGCATGAGAGAAACGAGGCGCCATGCCACACAGCCGTCACGTGACACCGTGCCCCAGACGCGGGTTTCTGACCGCGGCCATCTCCCTGGAGCACCGCCCTTTAGCGTTAAACCGGGAGACCTTGGGGGGCACTATCCCCCGTCCGTTTCGCGGCTCCTAGGGCTCCTAGGGCTCTTTAGGAAGTCGTTTCTCAGTGGAAGGGTCCAGGGAGGGGGAGAAACCCCGCCCGGCGGGGGGATAAGGGGGACGGAGCCCCTATAGCAGGGAACCTAGAGGGAGAAGAATCACCAAGCCCGCGCCCGGCAGCCGAATTCGGGTCCGGAAGGCGTCACGAATGCCCCCCGTACCACCCTGCACGGCTTCAAGAGACACGGCGCCATATGGATCGGGAAGGTACCTTTCTGCCCCTGCTCCAGCACCTCCTGGCGACTTGCAAATTTTCTGGATTGCCGTTTTTGGTTTAAAGTAGGCTAAGGAGGTGGCAGTTATGACCAACATGACCACCTTGGATCTGTTCTGCGGTGCCGGAGGTATTACTGAGGGCTTCCGCCGGGCTGGATTCGAATGTTTGTATGGGAACGATTTTAGCATCGACGCCATAAGCACATTCCGAAAGAACCATCCCCGAGCGGAAGGAGTCTGCGATACCATCGAGGCGCTCGATCCCCGAAAGGTGCGCAAAAGCATTGGTCTAGGCCGGGGCGAACTGCATTGCCTCGTTGGAGGCCCTCCTTGCCAAGGATTCTCTATTAACGCGCCCATCAGGGTCCTGGATGACCCCAGAAACAGCTTGGTAAGGCACTTCTTGGGCTTCGTTAAGGAATTTCAGCCCAGGACCGTGCTCATAGAGAATGTGCCGGGGATGCTCTCCCTTGAGGGAGGCCAAGTACTCCATGAAATCCTCGGCGAACTGAAAGAACAAGGGTATGCTTGTGCGCATCGGATCCTCTTTGCGGCTCACTATGGCGTGCCCCAGGAGCGTTGGCGTCTGATCATACTTGCCGCCAGGACAGGCAGCGCGCCTGAGCATCCCCTTCCAAAGCACGACGTCTTCGCGCGCGCCAATTTCACCGGCGGCAGGGAGCTTACTTTCCGGCCTCCCTACCTGCATGAGAAAACCCTTAGGCCGATGGTGACTGTGGCGGAGGCCCTGGGCGATCTGCCTGTTCTTCATTCCGGCGAAGGGGCTGAAATGATGGACTATCCTGGGCCGCCTTGTTCAGCTTACTCACGCGAAATGCGCAAGGGGTCCCCAAAAGTCTGGAACCACTGGGCTCCCAGGATCGCCCAGATCAATCTCGATCGGTTGAGGTACATCAAGCCTGGCGGAAGCTGGCGCGACATTCCCAGGGATCTCCTTCCCGCCGGAATGCGGCGTGCACGCACGTCTGACCACACCAAGCGATATGGGCGGTTAAGGCCTGAAGGGCTCTCAGGGACCGTAATGACGAAGATGGATCCTCATTGGGGGGCCGCCTTTCATTACTCGCAGGACCGGACACTCACGGTGAGAGAGGCCGCCCGGCTCCAGTCGTTTCCCGATAGCTACGTCATTTCCGGACCGCGGGTTTCTCAGTACGAGCAGGTGGGGAATGCGGTCCCGCCCCTGATGGCAAGGGCGGTTGCAGAATCACTTCAGCGTTTTCTTCTTCAGAATTCCGAGTGCGGCGAACGGAGGCTGCGGATTCTATGACTCTTCGAATCGCGGAATGGTTCGGCCATTACTCCACGGCCAGAGACTCCAGGGCCAAGAAGGACCGTGCCGAAGAGAAATGCCCCTTCATTGAGACCACGTGCACCAAGACCTTCAACGATGGCTCGATCTCCGGCGTCTGTTCCGTGACGGACGGCAAAGGACGTGCGGTCGCAATCTGTCCAAATCGCCTATATGCGCGCGGCCATGCCTTCCTAGGGGAAATCGCAGCGGTCGCGTTTGGGGGAACTCCGGAGATCCTCCATCCGCGTGACGTTGCAGGAGCGCGTCACGACGGGACGAAGGTCGTCGCATTTGGAAAAAACTTCGGGAGCGAACTGAAGCTGCCGAAGAGAGGCGGCAGAGGGTCCTATTTTGTGGACTGGATTCTTGCGAGGATCGGCCCGGAGGGCGTGCTCGCCGAGTTCGTTGCAGTCGAAGTGCAGACCATAGACACGACAGGCTCGTATAGGCCGCAGGTGCAGGGTCTTCGCCGCGGGGACGAAGTTCTATCTGAATCCAAGGCCGGTTTGAACTGGGAGAATGTAAACAAACGGATTCTGCCCCAGTTGATTTACAAGGGCCATGTGCTTCGGCGCGAGCGCCTTTGCACGAAAGGCCTTTTCTTCGTCTGCCCGGGACCCGTATATCGGCGGATTCAGGAGCGCCTGGGCGGCGGGCTCTTGCGGTACGAGAATCTCCAGCCCGGCTCTATCGTCTTCAGATGGTACGATTTGCAGGCAACGCAGGGCGGGGCGTATAATCTGGTCTTCTCGGACCAGTTTCCCACCACAGTCGATCAGGTAGCGACTGCCTTCACATCCCCCACGAATCTTCCAGAGGCCGGCGTTTACGAAGAGGCTATCCGCTCAGCCATTGAACGGTACGGGACGAGGTCCTAAAAGAACAGGTCTGCAAACAATGGACCGCCTGACCAAGCAACAACGCAGCCGAAACATGGCGAAGATACGCTCTGTCAATACAGGCCCAGAGATCCTGGTCAGAAGGGTGGCGCACAGGCTGGGCTTCAGGTTTCGGCTTCATAGAAAAGACCTTCCTGGTACCCCTGATCTGGTGTTTCCTGCCCGCCAACAAGTCATTTTGGTTCATGGGTGTTTCTGGCATACACACGATTGCGCTGTTGGGAGGCACCGACCTAAATCCAACGTAAAGTATTGGACCCAGAAGCTCGACAGGAACATTGCGCGGGACAAAAAGCAGATCCGAGCGCTCAAGGCCCTTGGTTGGAAACCGCTAGTGATCTGGGAGTGTCAGACAAAGGATATTCAATTACTAAGCGCGATTATCCTCCGCTTCCTCAAGTAGTTTAGGATCTCGGGCTATGGGCTGTACAAACGGGATGCGAATCGACGATGTCCCGTTCGAAAAATTCCCGGAAGGATTGCGGTTGCCCTAGATCCGGCCTTCCGCGAGTTGTTGATCTGTTGCGGGTCGGTACTCCCTCCCTCGCCATGCCCAGGAACCTTTTCAGGACTGCCGCGCCTTCAGTCTCAGCCACTCCGACTCGGTGAGCCCGACGCGAGACAGGTTTCTTCCGAACTCTTCCGCCGCACGTTGCGCATGCTCCGTCTTTAGCTCCGCAATCCACTCGTACTTGTCCTTGGCTTCGTCCCGAAAAAAGAACCGGCCTTTTCCGTCTTTGGAAGCGAGGAGGGAATCTGTTCCGGTAGTGAACTTAATGAGAAGGCAATGCTCGACCTGCGGATTGTATCTTAGTCTAATTGCTTTGTTCTTCAGATCGACGACCACATGCGTGAAGCCCCCTCCATCCTCTGGCACACTCAGGCTGCAAAAAATGAAAGTCCGGGCGATTCCATTAATCCTCACGCTATCGCATACGGGTTGGAGGCAAAGAAAGTACCGTCTCTTCCTCCCCATCTCTCTGACAATGACTCCGAGATGCAAGGGCCGTTGAGCATCCCCATATCTCACCCGCTGGCTCATCAATGAGCCCAGTTCCTGATGGGGCGATTCCCCCCCACCTGCGCCCGAAAGAAACTCTGCGACCTTCAGGGGTTTATTCTTCCATGGCAGATTCTTGCAGCTGCCGCCCTTCTGGAAAAACTTGTAATTACTCTGGTCCGCTTCTCCCTTGCAGAAAGCGCTTCGCGCGAGGCCGAGCGAGTCGCCGCCTGCTCCAACATACTCTGTTGCGTTACTCCCTGGCTTCCATTGTGTCGTGCACCAATCACCGATAATGGCCTCGACCTCCGAATCGCTTCCGATAGGGTTCTCACCCAATGTATCTTCGAGCACAGCGCGCATCTCATCGGTCAGTAGAGGGACAATCTGGCTGAAACTCTCCTTAGGCAAGGACAATGCCCTGTGTGTAAGGAAGGCCGCATCCAGGCCTGGCTGGAATCGCATAAGAATACGACGGTTGTTATCACGTAGCTTCGCTACACCACGAAGCACGACGGCCTGCAATAAGCCGGAGGCTAGCAACGAGAACTCCTTGATCGTTCGTTCCGCCAGCATTTTCTCTGGAACCCAGAAATCGGCGTATTCTTGGAGAGATGTATTTTCACGCTTTCCTAAAATCACTACCCGCGCATTGACCGTTGTGAGAATGAGCCCCTTTGTGGCGGAGTCGACGCCTATCTTCTCTTTTCCGACCCGCCTTCCAAGCTCCTCGTAGAGTTGATCCGCCACGGCATGGAGATTGGTTTCCATCGTGTAGATTAGGACGAGGCGCAACTGGTTCGGAATGTCCTTCATGCTCTGTTCGATGAGATTTGCCACAAGGGTGGTCGCTTTGGATCCTGAATCGCCATGAAGATCCCAATCCACGATGACGACATCGGCGGCAGAGCACAGGCAATACACATCCGATAGTTCTCCGAATGAAGCGTTTTTCTTTGGCTGGTAAAGTGAACAGATTATACGCTTCTTGGCGAAACTATTCTGCACGTCGTGAAACGACACTTCCTCAACCGCTTCTGCGCCCTCTTCCCCTTGTTCTGCCGCCGCTTTCTGGGGTGGGGCCGCTGCTGCGCTCCTCAGTGCCGCCTTTCTCGGCCCGGGCGAAGGCGTCCTTAGACGCGTCGCCACACTTCCGCTTGCATTTTCGTAAATCCGATCGTCCACGACCACGACGGTCTGGAGGTATCTTCCAGCGGAGTCGAGGATGAAGTCGCCTAAGGTAGGAGCTGCTTCAGGCATCTTCGTTACCCCACGAAAGGATGAATCTCACACCTTCTTGAGATTTGTTCTGCTTATCCAATTGCAGCGTCATTCCTTCCTTGAGAAGTACCTTTCTGGAAATATAGAGACCCAACCCCCTGCCTCCAGGTTTCCGGGAAAAGCCCTGCTCAAAGATGGCTTCGGAATCTCGCTTGCTTACGGGCGGTCCGTTATTCTCGATGTAGAAGGAATTGTTAATGAAGTCGAGCGATATCAGGCGCTCGCCTGGCCGATCTTTCAGCCAAAACACGAAGTTATCGATGAGGTTTACAAACACTGGATAGATTGTCGACGGGTAGCTATGCACCTTGCTGTCAAGAAAAGACTGCGTGGCATCGAGACGAATATGGTGCCGAGTTAGACGAACGCTGAACAAGGCCCTAACATAGTGTGTGATCTCTTTGCCGTGAATGTCGATGCGGTTACGGTAAAGCCTGCGTTGGAGCGGTGTGAACAGATTGAGATGCGCATCGAGGTGGTCGAAATTGGAGCGAATCTCTTTATAGATCGGCAAAAGCTCGTCATTGCTCTGTGCCCAGGAGCGAAGCTCCCGCAGCTGGCTCCGGATCATCTTGATTGCAGCAATGAACTCATGATTGATAACGGCTACCGCGAGTCCTAATTGAACCATTTCTTCATCGGTATCGGCTTGTTCTCGAAGCGACTGAAGCTCTGTTTCCATGGCCTCTGCCATGTCCAGCTGGCTGACTTCCATCTTTTCCTGAAGACTTTCTGCGATTCCCGTCAGTAACTCGCGCACGCTTCCCATCGCCTCCACGTTTCTCGAAGCAACAGCGTTGATCCGTTGTTCATAACTGGAGCGGATCTCTTCAATCTCCTGCGAAGGCAGATCGGTGAGATCTCGATGAGCGAGGTCGTCATTGACGCCCTCGATGGCATCCCGAAGCTCCTTAAGAGCGGAGCGCGTTGCATTTATTGCCGCGCGGCGCGTATCGCCGGTTGTCTGATGCAATGCTGATACTTCAGATCGCATCATCTTGTTTTGCTCGTCCGCCACTCGGTGGATGAGATCCTGAAGTCGTCGCCGCTGGTCGATGTAGATCTTGGCCTGGGCGGCCATAGAACCGAGCGTTTCCCCAATCCGTGTCGCGAAAGGGGAAAACACCTCGTTTTCGAGCCTGGCGTGTTCCTCTTGATAGGCTTCCCAGTCTCGTGCGAGTTGCTTGGTCAGCCCGACCCCACGGGGCCTGGCAACGGTGTAGGTGGTCCGCAGTTCCGCAAGCTTCCTGTTTGCTTCCATCTCCGCGTCAAGCAGCTCCCTTGATGCGTCATCTGGATCGGTCATCTTGGACGCGAGCTTCATTCTCCCCTGCACACGCTGTGTGAGCGCTTCAATCTCTGATTCGGGAAGATGTCCGTTAGTTTTGGCGAAGAACGAACTTAGGGCGTCAGTGAGAGTCCCTCGTTTCGTAGCGGTCTGTTGTTCCCTCTTTCGGCGGGCTCGCTCCATTCGGTCCAGTTCATCCTTTCGCTCCTGGAAATAGCCTCCGAGGGGCGCTTCCTTGCGGAAGAAATCGGCAGCGAGCTGGAGAAAGAGATTCTCGAGAACATTTTTTAGGTGCCGATATGCCTTGTCTTTCTGAAAGCCCTCTCGTCCTGCCTTTTCCATCAGTTCAGTATTTTTCTTTCGTGTCAGACATACGGCGCCATAGATTCTCCTGTAGGAAAAGAAGTAGTACGTGAACCCTCTATTTCGCCTTTCCTCGATGTTCAGCCAGTCCACGTCTGAGTTGCCGTAGGGTAGAATGCGGATTGAGTCCCTGTAAACATAGAGGCCTCCTATGTTGTTCAGTTTTCGGTTTAGGCGGGCAAAGTCCTCGGGATCGGCCGTGCTTTCGCGTTGGTTGCCCTGCAGGTATCCGAACTCGATCTTGAATGGACCGCATGCAGTAGGTCTGCCCCCGCCATCCTTCCACGGGATCACGTGATCCTTGTGCTCTTCTTCATAGACACGGACGGTGCCCTTAAATTGACCATACTCATCGATGTGGCCGCTTACGAATTGGTCGGCAAGAGCCAAGTCCTCTTTTGTAAAGAACTCGCCCGCTCCTATGAGATCTTCCGAGGCGCTGTCTGTGGGCCAGTATCTGAACGCGGTGCGCATGGGAGGCGGTCTGTTAGCAGCGAAAGTCGTGTTGCAAAAGCCTAGCAGGCACTTGCTGAATTCTTTGGTCTCAGTCTTTTTCTCGGATTGAATGTCGGCCAGAATCGTTTCGGACGCTGGCGCAACAAAAAAATGGGTTCCGCTCTGTCCATTTGAGAGCGAAAGCCCCTTTACGGTGCTCTCAAAGTTCTGGGGATCCACCTGAAAATCGGATAGATCCTTCAGAATGGGGCTTAGATCACACTGAGAGAACTTGCTCTGAAGTCGCTCCACGATTTTGATGTTTGCTCGTACAAGCGCGAGCACATCCTCAGCGGACGCAACGCGGCCGCCAGGGATTCGCCTAACTGGAATCTCGACATTGTACCCTTCGCATAAGTCTGACCCACTTTCGTCAGATAACCCCTAGGGCAACTCGCCTCCTCGTGACGGTCAGGTAGCCGCACCTCTGGAGCGCCCGTTCGATAGCATGGCGCTCGTCCGATCTCCTGTCTCTCTCGTTCTTCGAGGGGCCGGCGGCGCCGGCTAGGCGCCGCCGCTCCTCGTCCAGCACGTTCAGGAACCGCTGTCTCTCGCCGGGGGTGATGGGTGTGCGCGCGGCCCAGAGGTCGTCGGGCGAGGGGCCGTGCGGGCCCCTCGGCCGGGAGGTCTCGTTCGCCTTGAGCCGCGCAGCTTCCAGGTCGTCGCACGTCCAGTGCCCCGGTCTCCCGTGGCGGGCCGCCTCGTGCCACACGTGGGTCTTGAGCGACCCGATGCCCGCTTCGATGGCGCCATTGTACCGCGGGTAGTACCCTGGGGAGCAGAGGTGCGCGACGCGGTACTTTTCGAGGACCGCCTCCACTTCGGCCCCGTTCAGCTCGGAGCCGCCGTCGTTCTTCAGCACGAGCGGCGCGCCGTTCTCTTCGAAGAGGCCCTCCAGCGCCGCCGCGGCCACAAGCCCCGTGTTCGCCTGCGCGGGAAGCGCCTCCAAGGACTCGTACGAGGGCAGGTCCCGCACCGCGAGCACCGTCCTGTAGAGGCCGTCCACGGGGACGCCCGGCTTCGTCCAGTCGAAGGACCAGACGCGTCCGGCGGCCAACCAGCGCAGGCTCTTGAACTCCCCGCGTCTCTCGCGCCTCATCTCCCGCTTGTAGCCGCGCACGGCCGCTTCGACGGCGGACCTGGGCACATCGGGCATGCGGTTCCTCACGTAGGCTACGCTCACGTCGGCCCCCGTCTCCAGCACCAGATCGTTCAGCTGCTCCATCGTTCCCGCATCCACCTTCAGGGGGGGACGGCCCATGCGGTTCGGGCCCAGCGTTCCCGAGCGCGCCCTGCGCCTCCAGCCCTTCAGCGTCGCCCCGCGCACGTCCAGCAGCCGCCCGCCTTCCGGCAGGCTCACGCCGGCATCCTCGATGAACGCCACCGCGGTGCGCCTCACGTCCGCCTCCGCGCCCTCACCTTTTTTTCCCCTTCCGGCGCTTCCTCGCCGGTGCATCGTCTCCACGGGCCAGCCGGGGCAGCACCAGCGCGATCTGCTCCCGGATCCGCGCCGCCTTCAGCTCCAGCTCCAGCCGCGCCACGCGCGCCTTGAGCCCCTTCACCTGCGCGTCCTCGGGCGGCGCCTTCCGGGGGCGGCCGCCGGGCTTCGGCTCCAGCCCCGCCACCCCCTCGGCCAGGAACCGGTCCCGCAGCTGGTAGAACCTCGCCTCCCCCACGCCCATCTCCGCGCAGGCCTCGGGAACCGTCAGTGCGCCGCGCATCGCGTTCAGGATGGCCTTCGCCCGGCGCTTCGCCTCCGCCGAGCCCGCGGCGCGATCCGCGAGCTCGCCCCCTTTCGGCGGCCTCCCCGTTCTCATGGCGGGCCTCCCCCATGCAGGTGCCTGTCTCGTGCATCCATGCTATCCCCTTCCGGGGGAGGCCGCCATGGCCGCGCATCACGGCGCCGCGCCCGCCGCCGCCTTCGGGGCCCGCAGCCGCTCCAGCAGCGCCTGCGGCGGGGCCGCGGGCTTGTGGTGCCCGCGGCGCCCCTTCTTGCCCTCGCGCGGGTCGTTCAGCTTCACGCTCTTGCGCACCAGCCGGAGCAGCGCCTGCGCCCGCCCGAGCTCACGCCTCATCAGCTCCCGCTCCCTCTCCGCCTTCAGAGCCGCGTCCTGCGGGGAGACCGCCCTGCGGCCCCTCGACCGCGGCTCCAGCGCCGCCACCATCCCCTGCAGCGCACGGTCCTCCAGCGCGTAGTACTTCATCGCCGAGATCCCCAACTCCTCGCACGCTCCGCTCGCGCTCCTCGCGCCCCCCATCACCTCCAGGATCGCCGCCGCCATCCTTCGCGCCTCCTCGCTCCCCGGCACCGGCTCCCGCCTTCTCGCCGTCTTCCCCGTACCCCTCGCACGGCCACCCGGCCCCGTCTTCTTCGTCTCGGTCTCCATCGGCCACCTCCGCGTCCGGCTCCTGCGCGAGAACCCCGCACGCCGCCACCGGCTCCGGCACCACCTCCGCTTCTCCGAGCTCCGCCCTGCGGCCAGGCGACCGCAGGTCCACCTCTTCGCGCCTCCCGTCCGCCGTGTTCAGCACCACCCGCTGGCCCTCCGCGTGGATCGAGAGGTCCACGTCCCCCACGCGCCCCGTCAGGTAGAACGGCTTCCGCGGCGCACCGTCCCTCGCCAGCGACAGCGCGTTCTGCGCCACCCGCCCCTCCAGCGTCTTGCGCACCTCGTCCCCGGCCCCGAAGAACCGGTCCGCCGGCACCAGCCCCCCGATCCCCTGGTGGGGCCTGCGGAAGTTGTAGTGGTCGATGAAGTGCCCCACCCGTCGCCGCGCGTCCTCCACGTCCAGGAACACCGCCCCCGACGCGCACTCCCGCCACAGCGACCCCCAGAACCGCTCCGTCTTCCCCACCGTCTGAGGGTGCCGCGGCCGCGCCAGGATGTGCCGGATCCCGAGCTTCTCCAGCTCCTTCGTGAACCGCCCCTTCCCCCGCCACGTGCTGTACTGCGGCCCGTTGTCCGACAGCACCTCCTGAGGCGCCCCGTACGCCGCCACCGCCGCCCGCAGCACCTCCACCACGAGCGCGCCCCCCATGCTTGCGTGCAGCCCGTACCCCACCACGTACCGGCTGTGGTCGTCCAGGAACGCAACCAGGTACACCCGCCGGTTCTCCCGCTTCAGCGTGAAGGTGAAGATGTCCGTCTGCCAGAGCTGGTTCGGGCGCGCGCGCTCGAACACCCGCGGCACGTCCGCGTGCCTCGGCGCCCTCGGCGCCTCCACCTCCAACCCAGCCTCCCGGATCACCCGCAGCACCGCGCTCGGGCTCGCCCCCAGTCCCGGCCCCCGCCCCAGCATGTAGCTGATCCGCTCGCACCCGTACTCCGGGTGCGACTGACGGATCAGCAGGATCGCCCGCTTCGTCACCTCCGGCAGGCGGCTCTCCCCCCCCCGCCCTTTCCGCGGGTAGTCCATCAGCCCCTCGGGGCCGTCCACGTCGAACCGCCGCTTCCAGTCGTACAGCGTGTGGTGCGACACCCCCACCAGCGCCCCGAACTCCTTCGCCGGCAGCCCGCTCTTCACCCACAGGTCCAGCAGCAGGAGCCGCTCCGCACCCGTGGGACCGCCGCGCCCCCCGGCCTCAGGCGGCTCGCCGCCTGACTCCGGGCGCGCCTCCACACCGCGCCCCTCTTCATTGACGCCTCTCATGGTCATCGCCTCCTTTCTGGGTGCTCCCAGCACCCTTTCCGGAGGGGACTTGCTCTAGAGGTTTACTGAATTTAGAGGATCAGACTTTCGGGGAAGGGGACAGGAACTGCGTTTCCAATCTGCCGAGCCATGGAATTGAGCGACCCAGTAAACACAAAGCTGTTTGGAAATCCCTGAAGCCTTGCCGCCTCTCGGATTGTTATCGCCCGGTCCTGCTCTGGATGTCCGAACCGACCGTTCGAGTAGCTGATGCAGCGTGTGGTTAATCCTGGTGCAGGCTCATCCCAGGTCAGTCGGGCGTAGCAATCCGAATGTCCTTCGTAGCGTAGGCCATTCGATCTTGAGGAGTAGCAATCCGGTAATAGCCTAGTGGGCCAGTTTCGACGCCCGCTCCCACGCGTATGTTGGATGCGCTCCAGATTCAACGGTGAGAGAGCCGCCGCACGGTGGTTCGGGTACCGGCGTTTGTCAGGATGCTCGGCTCCTTGTTCGACAGGGGGGAAGCTGCCGATCGCATCTCTAACGGTCACAAAGGCCTTGTCCGTATTCGGACCGTGAGTTGGTTTGGGCAATGCAATCGCCCCCAATCTGCTCGCCACAAGAACTAGGCGTCTGCGAACCTGTGCGGCTCCATACGCCTGTGCGGCGACCACATTAAAGTCAAGGAAGTACTCATCTCGTTGGAGCTGGTCAACAAAGGCTGCGAATGGACCTCCGTTGTTCAGGGAGACCTTTTGAATTCCTGGCACGTTCTCGACGAAGATTAGGTCTGGAAGGCACACATGGACGATCTCAGCGAAGTACGCCAACAAATCGCGTCTGTCATCCGAGGACACCTCCCTCTTTGTATTTGTCTTCTGCTTCGTAAACGGCTGACATGGAGCACAGCCGCAAAAAAGCGTTGTCTCAGCCATAGCGCCGTAGCACCTTTGAATATGCGTAGGATCAATCGACTCGATGGGATCGTTCAAGACAGGTACCCTTGGAAAATTCTTCTGAAACGTGGAAATTGCATCTGGACATGAATCGACTGCCAACGCATGTAGGATGCCAGCTTGCCGAAAACCGACGCTCGTCCCGCCGCATCCAGAGAAAAAGTCGTAGACTCGAATAAAGGGTTTCTTGGACTTCAATCGCTTCTTCATGGTGCCGCCTCATGTTCTGGCACGGTCCTTGGCACAGGCCGCCAAATTGCAGGCGATTTAGCCTTGGCTCTCAGAGGTATCTGTAAACATAAGGCAGAGATGCCCGCGGGCTTTGCCGCAGCCACTGGCTTGCAGGTTGAGGTAAGCGGGATCTGTGTGAAAGAGCCGCTGGTCAGTTGGGCAGCAACGTCGAGTCTAAGCATGACCATCCCGGCGCGAGGTTCCGCCGTCGCTTGCCTCCTGGGAGGCGAAGGCATGAAGAAGGTCGCGACCTGCTTCCCCAAGTCCGCGAATCAGCTTTTCAATCTGTTTCAAGGCTAGGGGTGACGGTTTTGTGCGGCCATTCTCCCATCGATTAATGGTGGGGAAAGTCACTCCCAACTTGGCCGCAAATTTCTCTTGAGTAAGACCGGTCTGCTTCCGGAGATCCCGTACTAACTGGGCCAGATTCGGGCGAGTCTTCAACGGGTTTGCCTCATCCTTGGCGCTGCCGGAAAGAACAGAGATCGAGGTTCCAGGAGCACAGCATATGCTATATCATACGATTAGATTCCGCTTTGTCAAGCCCTGTTCCGCGTTTTGTCCCGGCACTTCATTGGGATGGGGAGCCGTAGGCGGGGAAGGGCGCTGCCCTTCCCCGCGGTGCAGAGGGTGCCCGGCCCCTGATGGGGGCCGGGTCGGCGGCTTTTTCGGCGGGGGACCGACTAGGCGGCCTGGACCTCCGGTTCGGCCCAGACGTACTCGGTGGCGGAGTGGACGAGGAAGTAGCAGCGTCGTCCGTTGAAGCGCGAGCTGTAGAACCTCGCGTGGTAGTCCCTTTCGAGGGTGGGAGGCCCTGGAAAGAGGGCCCGCAGTTCATGGCGCGGGATGTGGCGCGCGAAGGTCCGCCAGGTCACTTCGCGCGCCCGGTCAACCATGTCGAGGATCAAGTCCGCCGTGGAATTCACGCAAGTGGTCGTGAAGACGTAGGTTTTCATTGGCACGCATCCTGTTCGTCCGGCATCAGTTCGGTGATGCCGCACCGATTCATGTTCCAGACCTTCGTTTCCAGGCGGGCGCGCTCCGTGAAAATGTGCCGGAAGATGTCGCGCGATTGCAGCGCCTCCGAGGCCTTGGCGCGCTCCAGCGCGTCCTCGTGTAGCCAGTGGGGACCCTCATGGGTTGGGCAAGTACAATCCTTGGCAAGGGTAATAATTTCTCCACTACTCAGCCGAGCGCGCATGGCTCTTCTCCTTATTTCTCTGGCCTTGTTGAAGGAAAGCCCGGCCTCCCCGATGGAGGCCGGGCTGACGCGGGAAGGGTCGCGCCGTTATCCGTTGAGGAGTCCTTCTCTGGCAAAGCTGAAATACCCGTTGCCTCCCACGATGAGGTGATCGAGCACGCGGACATCCAGGTGTTTCAAGAGGCCCTTCAGGTCCTCGGTCAGGCGCAGGTCGTCGGGGCTGGGGCTCACGTGGCCGCTGGGGTGGTTGTGAGCCAGGATGACGGCGGCGGCGTTCTCCTTCAGGACCTCTTTGACGACCTCGCGGGGATGGACCGATGAGGCGGAGATACTGCCCCGGAAAAGCTCCCGATA
>JAKAJA010000176.1 GCA_021814085.1 Acidobacteriota bacterium
GGATTTCGGCGGTGCCGAGCGGTGTCTGGAGGCCCTCTGCCCCGAGTATCCCAACGCCCCCATCCACTGCATGTTCTACGACCCACGGCAGTTCCACGACTCCCTCATCTCCAACCACCTCATCCACACGTCCTTTCTCGACAGGCCCATATTCAAGAAGCGCTACCGAACGTTCCTTCCTCTCTACCCTTTCGCCATCGAGCAGCTCGACGTGGGCCGCCCGGACGTGGTCCTCTCCTTCAGCCACAGCGTGGCCCACGGGGCGCTGGTCCGCTCCCAGTCCCTCCACGTCTGTTACTGCCACACGCCCGTCAGGTATGCTTGGGACCTCTACCACTCCTATCTGGAATTGTCGGGGCTCACCCGTGGGGTCAGGTCTTGGGCCGCCCGGGCGATCCTCCATTACCTCCGCCTTTGGGACGCGGCCGCGGCGGGGAGGGTGGATACATACATCGCCAACTCCAAATTCGTCGCCCGGAGGATCCGGCGGATCTACGGCAAGGAGGCCGCCGTGATCCACCCCCCGGTGGAGGTCGAGAGGTTCGGCGCCACGGCCAGCCGCGGTGAGCACTTTCTGGCCGTGGGCCGGATGGTGCCCTACAAGCGCACGGACCTGGCCGTCGTCGCCTGCACACGGCTGGGGCTGCCCCTCCGGGTCATCGGCGATGGTCCGGAATTCCAGCGCATGAGGCGCCTCGCTGGGCCCACCGTGGAGTTCATGGGTCGGCTGCCGGACGCGCGAGTGGCGCAAGAGATGGCCTCGGCGCGCGCTCTGCTGTTCTGCGGGGAGGAGGACTTCGGCATCACGCCCGTGGAGGCGCAGGCCGCGGGGACACCCGTCATCGCCTACGGGAGCGGCGGCGCCCTGGAGACGGTCCTGCCCCCCGAAGGCGAGGACGCCGCCGGTGCCACGGGGCTATTCTTCCGCGAGCCCACGGCCGAATCGCTTGCCGAGGCGCTGAAGCGTTTCGACTCGCTCTCGCACCGTTTCAGGCCCGAGGTGGCCGCGGCAAACGCCGCGCGATTCTCCACGGAACGCTACGTCATGGAAATGAAAGCCTTCATCGCATCGGAGTGGGACGCCTTCCGTGGCCGCCGCTGAACTCTTTTTTTTCTTTCTCTTTGCGGTAGCCGCGCCCTTGAGCATCGCGGCCATCAATGCGGCCCTCGGGGGGCTCACCCTCTTCTTTGTGGCCCGGCTCCTGCGAGGCAGATGGAAGCCGGGTCTCGAAGCGTGGCTCCTCGTGATCTGGTTCGGGTGGGAGACGGTCTGCGCCCTGGCAAGCCCGCTTCGGGCCGACGCCCTGAATGGCGTCCTGAATTTCTGGTCTTGGACGGCATTCCTGACGGCCACGGCCATCACCCCGGCCGTCCGGGCGCGCCTGCCCCGGTGGACCCTCTACCTCGCCATCTCCATGATGCTTGCCTTCCCGGCCAGCCTCGTGGAGTTCTTCCTGGGCACGGATATCTTCCACCACCAGGCCTTGGAACAGGACGTCCCCGTCGGCGCGGTGAATGCCTATGGCTACTTCAGCCATCACCTCACCTACGCCGGGTCCATGACCATCGGCGCCCTTTTCCTGTCGGCCATGGTCCTCTACGGTGAGAGAAAACGATGGGCACTGCGCGCCGGTGCCATCCTTGCGGGCCTCGCGGGGCTCCTCATGAGCTTGGCCCGGACGTATGTCGTGGGGATGGCGGCGGCCCTTCCCGTGCTCCTCTGGCCCAAGGGCAGAAAGCGCTTGCTCCAGGGCTGCGCGGCGGCCCTCCTCCTTGCCATTCTGCTGGTGGCCTTCGGGCCGCAGAGCTTCAGGAATCGGGTCCGGGCCATGCGGGATCTGAAGAACCCCAGCATCGCCGAGCGGGTCTATCTCTGGAAGGCCGCCATCGACCAATGGAAAGAGAGGCCCCTGATGGGATGGGGACCGGGGACATACGAGAAAACGGCTGGGGCGTTCAAGGCGCCCTACGCGCGGTTCATCCACTATCCCAACCGGCCTCCGGGCTTCGAGACCACGGGCCACTGCCACAACCTCTATCTCATGGTGGCGCTCCAGACGGGCGTCGTGGGGCTCCTCATCTTTTTGGCCTTCCTGGCGGCCGTCGTGAGGCGGGTGCTGAGACAGACGGACCCGGTTCTGAAGTGGGGCGTCCTCTCCGCCCTTACGGCGTTCCTCGTGGGCGGGCTCTTCGAATACAACGGCGGGGACGTGGAAGTGGCCACCCTCATGTTCTTTCTCATGGGGCTCGCCTGCGCGCCAACCGCGGGGGAGTGAGCCTTGCCCCACATCCGGACCCAGGCCTACATCCTCTCCCGCACGCCCCTCACCGAATCCTCGTGGATCGTGTGCCTCCTCACGAGGCAGGAGGGCAAGCTCCGGGCCGTGGCCAAGGGGGCCCGGCGGACCAAGTCCCCGTTTCGAGGCGCCATGGAGCCCATGAACCTCGTGGAAGTGGAAGTGAGCCTCCGCGAGGGACGGGAACTGTGCAGCCTCCTCTCCGCCGACCTGGAGGAAGGGGCCATGGACCTCTTCGGGACCTGGCCTGCGGCGGGGACCCTCCTCGCCGTGGCCGAAGTTCTCGAGCGGGGGCTCGCCGAGCACAGCGCCGAGGAGGAAACATTTCGGCTCGTAGGTGCGGTGCTGAAGGGCCTCCGCGAGGGGGCCTCAGCCGACCTGGCGTGGGTCTATTTCGCCGCGTGGTTTCTCCGTCTCCACGGGATGCTTGGGAGGCCGGACCGGTGCGGGGTCTGCGGGGAGAGCAAGCCCGTGGCCCACTTTGACGCGGGGGCGGGAGGCTGGGTCTGCGCCGGTTGCATGAGGGGCCGCCCCGAGCAGGGTGTGTCCGTCTCGGAGAAGAGCCGCGCCGCCCTCGAGCAGATTTTCCGCTCTCCCCTTGCTGGACTGATCGCCCCCGCGGTGCCCTCCGACGCATTGAAAGACCTGAAATCTATGGTATATTTGGCTCTCGTGGGGTATCTGGGTAAACCCCTTTCCTGCGGGGCGGCCCTGCAGTAGCTCCCCTCAAAACGAGAGCGTTTACAAGTACTGGAGACCACCCATGCTGACGATGCAGGGCCTCATCGAGAAAATGAAGCATTTCTGGGCGGGGGAGGGGTGCCTCATCGCCGAGCCCTACGACCTTGAGAAGGGCGCTGGGACCATGAACCCCGAGACCTTCCTGCGCGTCCTGGGCCCGGAACCCTACGCCAGCGCGTACGTGGAGCCCTGCCGGCGCCCGCGCGACGGCCGGTACGGGGAGAACCCCCAGCGGGTCGAGAAGCACCACCAGTTTCAGGTCATCATCAAGCCGAGCCCCGACGACATCCAGGAGCGGTACCTCGCGAGCCTCGAATCTTTCGGCATCGACCTGAAGGAGCACGATCTCAAGTTCGAGGAGGACAACTGGGAAGCGCCCACCCTCGGGGCCTGGGGCGTGGGGTGGCAGGTCATGCTGGACGGTACGGAGATCACGCAGTTCACCTACTTCCAACAGGCGGGCGGCCTCGATCTCAAGCCCGTCACGGTGGAGATCACCTACGGCATAGAGCGCCTGTGCATGTTCCTGAACGGCATCGGGAACATCTACGACATCCCCTGGAACGAGCGGTTTACCTATGGCGACATGCGCCGAGAGGCCGAGCGCCAGTTCTCCGTCTACGATTTCGAATCGGCGCGGACGGATTTGGCGGCGCGGTGGTTCGACGAGTACGAGGGGGAGAGCAGGCGCCTCCTCGGCGAGGGGCTCTTTCTTCCCGCCTACGATTTTTGCCTCAAGGCGAGCCACACCTTCAACATCCTCGACGCGCGGGGCGCCATCAGCGTGGCGGCCCGGGCGGACTACATCAAGCGCGTCCGCAGGCTCGCCTGCGGGGCCGCCGAGGCCTACATAAAGCGCTTCGAGGCCCCCCCCCAGGAGGCGAACCATGCCTGACTTCCTCCTCGAGATCGGTACGGAAGAGATCCCGGCGGGGATGATCGCCGGGCTCGCGGAGGGGCTCCTCGAGGCCACGTCCAAGGCCTTGATCGGCGCGGGATTGCCCGTCGAGGGTTCGAGCCTTGTAGCGGCCTCCCGCAGGATCGGATTCATCCTCCGAGGTCTCCCTGGCCGCCAGGAGGACCGGCGGGAGTCGGTGGTCGGCCCATCGCTCTCCATCGCCAGGGATCCGCAGGGCCACTGGACCAAGGCGGCCGAGGGCTTCGCAAAGAAGCAGGGGGTTGACCTTGCCGCCTGTGCCGAGGTGCAGGGCCCGAAAGGGCCGTGCATCGGTTTTGAACGCGAAGTGAAGGGGAGGGAGACGGCGGAGATCCTGGCCGAGGTCGTCCCCGCCGCCGTGGACGCCCTCTACCTCCCCAAGGCCATGAAGTGGGGCGAGGGAGAGTTTCTCTTCATCCGCCCCGTTCGCTGGGTCGTGGCGCTCTTGGGCGATCAGGTCGTCCCCCTGACGGTCAAAGGCGTCTCCTCTGGCAGGATTAGCCGGGGCAGGAGGATGTTTGGTCCCGAGTCACTGGAACTCTCCCGCGTTTCCGAGTACGGCCCGCGCCTCGAGGGTGCTTTCGTCATCGCCGACCCCGGTGAGCGCAAGCGGCGCATCGCCGATCAGCTCGCGCGGGCAGCGGCCTCGGTGGGCGGCATCTGCCCGCCGGATGATGAGCTGCTGGACACGGTGACCATGCTCTGCGAGGGAGGCCATGTGCTCGTGGGGAACATCCCCGAGAGCTTCCTGGCACTGCCTACGGCCGTCATGGAGACGTGCCTGCGCGAGCACCAGAAGTTCTTCGTGGTGGTGAACGCGAAGGGCGAGCCGCTTCCTCATTTTCTCTCCGTGGTCGATTCGCCCGGCGACCCCAAGGGATTCATCGTCCGGGGCAACGAGAACGTCACCGTGGCCCGGCTCACGGACGCTCAATTCTTCTACGACCACGACAAGGCTGTGCCCCTCGATCGCCGACTGAAGGAACTCAAGG
>JAKAJA010000177.1 GCA_021814085.1 Acidobacteriota bacterium
CTCCTTCTCGGAGATCATCCGCCGCTGGGTGCCTGGATTTCCGCACATTTCGCGCGCCTTGTGCCAGGACTTAAACCAGGTGTCCACCTGCTCGGGCAGAGAGCAGTAGGGGGAGACCTGCTGTGTTCCGTCGTCGATGTCCACGTGCCGCTCGAAGGTCCTCGCCCCCTTGGCGTAAGCCATCATGATCGAGGCGCTCCAATCCTGGCACTCGTGGGTGGAAAACCCAATGGTGTTGTTGGGGTAACGGTGTCTCAAGAAGTCGATCTGGTTCAGCTCCAGTTCACGATCTTCGCTGGGATAGAGTGACACGCAGTGGTTGATGGCGAGTGGGATATTCCGGTTCGAGAAGAAGGTCACGACGTCGTCCGTGTCCTTTAGGGATGATCCGCCCGTGGATACGACGACGGGCTTACGCGTCTTGGCTATGGCCTCGATGAGAAACCAGTCGTTGATATCAGAGCTGGCCAGTTTGAGGAGCGGAAGCCCCAATTCGACGCAAAACTCCACGGAGGCTTCATCGAAGGGCGTCGCCATGGGAACGCAGCCGCTCTTTCGGATGGCTTCGGTCAGCCGCGCGTACTCGTCCCTCGTCAGCTGGGTGTCCAAGGTCTTCTTGATGTAGCGGATGTCCTCGCGGCCCCGGAAGTCCCTGTGGATGAAGCGGTCAACGTCCCGGAGCTGGAGTTTCATTGCCGCCCGAACGTTGTTGAAACGCACCACCCGGCTATAGTCCTCTATGATCTTGAGCCCCCGGTCGACCTTCCCCCAGTGGTTGTTCGCGATCTCAAGTACAAACAGGTCTTCGAAAATGTCCCGGTCGATCATGTCGGTTTCCCTTTCGTCCGCCGGCCTCGGAAAGGATGGCCAGGGATATCTCCGCTCCAGGAGGGCGAATCCGCCAGAGCGAGGCTGATCAAGGGGTTACTGTATCCTCTTTTAAGGGTCCCAGCAAATTTTCCTCAAGCTCGGACCGGTCCAGAAAGGGGGCCATGTCATGCAGCGGAGCGGACACGATCGTGCCGTCCGGGAGCTGCCGGGAGCTGGGCTTGGGCTCGAAGGGCTGGTCGGGGTTGAGCATCACCCGGGCGAGGCCGCCTTCCTCCTGTCTTAAGAACTTGGCCACTTGGTTGCGGAAGTCACCCCCCGAGACCTCGCACACTGGCAGGCCGTACGCCGCACCGATCTTGAGCATGTCGGGAAAGGAGACGCCGCTCTCGGGGCCCGCGCCTATGAGCGCGCCGAAGAAGTTGGTCTGGGTGAGCCGCATGGAGATGTAACCCCCGTTGTCCAACACGAAGAGCTTGATCGGGAAACGGTTGTGCACAACGGTCTGGAGCTCCTGGAGGTTCATCTGCAGGCTCCCGTCACCGGCCAAGCAGATCACCCTCTGGCCCCCGCGCGCCACGGCGGCTCCTATGGCAGCGGGCAGGTCGTACCCCATGGAGGCGCTCCCGGAGTTGGAGATGAGCCGCTGACCTTGCTTGAGGACGGCGGCCTGAAAGGGAACGATGGTGGCGGTGGCGTTTCCGCACACCACCACGTCCCCCTCCTCGAGGAGGTCGAACAGCACCTCCACGAAGTAATAGGGATTGATTCCGCCCTCGGTGGTCCGTTGCCTCTCGAGGACCGGCGGATACTTGAGAACACGATCACGGCACCAGGCCAGCCAGCCCTCGTGGCGGGAGCGGTCCCAGGTCGAGGCCCCCAGCTGCCGATGCATCTCTTCCAGAAAGGCCTTCGCGTCGCAGGCGATGGGGAGATCGGGCCGCACTGTGGGTTTGTGCAACTCCGCCCGGTCAACGTCCACCTGGATGAGAAGGGCGTTAGGAGCGAAGGCCTTCCAGTTGTAGCTGACCTGCCGGATGTTAAGCCTGCTCCCCACAACGAGGAGACAATCCGCGTTCTGAACGGTGAAATTCCCTGCCCGGGTACCAATGGTCCCGGGACGCCCACATTGCAGCGGGTGGCCCGAAGGCAGGAGATCGTGGGTCCAGGCGGTGGTAACGGGAATGCCCAGTGTCTCCGCCACATTGAGGAAAAGGTCCTGGGCGCCCGACAGTAGAACACCCGTGCCCACCATAAGCACGGGCCGTTCGGCTCCCCTCAGCCTCGCCAGCACCTGCTGGCACAATTCTGGAAGGGTCGCCAAATCCAGAGCTTCGGGGTCCTCTCGCGGCTCATAACCCTCCATGCCGTCCGGGTCTACCTGGCTCGCTTGCACATCCACGGGGATGTCAATCCAGCAGGGCCCGGGGCGGCCCGATCGCGCGAGATACCACGCCCGTTCCAGGTGATAACGGATCTCCCCAGGCTCCCGCACCATGGCCGCGTATTTGGTGATCCCCTTGACCATGGTGAGGATGTCCGACTCCTGGTCGCCGAGCTGGCGCAGTCCAGGCACGTCCTGAAAAGCCATGCAGGTTTCGCGCTTCACTTGGCCGGAGACCACGAGCATGGGTATGGAGTCGGTCCAGGCTCCGAAGACGCCGTTGAGGGCGTTGATGCCACCCGGCCCCGTGGTGACGCTCACGACCCCCGTCGTCCCGCTGACCCTGGCGTACCCCTCGGCCGCCATGGCGCAGGCCTGCTCGTGGTGCTGGCATACGGTCGTGATGCGCGTCTCCTTGCGAAGGGAGTCGTTGAGGTGCATGGCCCCGCCCCCCGTCACCAGGAAAACGTGGCGCACGCCTCGATCGGCGAGGAACGAAAAGACGTAATCGGAGAGTTTCATTGGAGCCTTTCAGGAGGGACAAGGGACAGGGGACAGGGGGCAAGAGTGAATCTCTCTTCCTCCATTTTCACTTCGAACTCCGCCTTTCGCATTCGCTTTCGCCCCTTCCTCAATCCAGCGCTCTTCGTACCAAGCGACTTCGTGGGGAGTTCTCTTCCTATTTGTCGTCCAACAGCAATTCGCGGTGGATCAGGCCGCAGTGTTCCTCGTACCAACCATACAGCGACCGCACGGCGGTCTCCAGTGCCGTGAAGGGGAATCCGGGGAGGGCGCTCTTCAACTTCCCGTTGTCGCCGCTGTATTCGATCCCGAGGCCTGGTTGGGCGACGGAAATGGGGAGCCTTTTGCCGGCCACCCTCAGGATTAATTCCGCGATTTCCTTCAACTCCACCGAATAGTCAGGGGTCATGTTGTAGGCTCCACTCGCATCCCCATCAAGGAGAAAATGCCGGACCACGGCCGCAAGGTCATCCACGAACACATAGTCGAACCGCCGGTTCTGCTTGATCGTGATGGGCAGGTCGAAGAGCGTCTTGCATATGGCATTGGAGATGAAACGGATCTCCCAATCCTCGTACTTGCCGAACACGCCGAAGGGTCGCAGTTCTACGACGTGATCCAGAAGCGCGGCATGCTTGGCGCAAAGGTATTTGGAATAGCCCGTTTCGTCCACCGGCACGTGAGCATCAAAATTAGATTCTGGCATCTTGGGTTCGAAGTATCGCTGGTCGTAGACCGCCCCCGACGTGAGAAGGACCATCCTGCCATAGGCACCCCGATTGCGCGCAATGTTGTGGAACATGCGGGTGTTGGCGGCAATGAGGCCGGTCGGATCCGGGGCGTTCCTGTGTCCAGGTTTCGTCGCGCAGTGCACCACGACATCCGGCCGTTCACGCTTGAGAAACCGGGAGACGGCATCCTCATCCAGCAGGTCCAGGGCCGAGTGCGCCGGGGCCAAGACTTCGAACTCGGGAACCAGCTGCTCCTTGAGGTTCCTGCCGATGAACCCGCTGGCGCCGGTGACCCAGACCTTCACGGCCCAGGACCCGACGGGGAGATGGTGTGCAACGATTCGAGCATATGATTGATCATGGCGCCGGTGAGGCCCGGGTAGACCCCGAGCCAGAAGACGCGGTCCATGACGAAGTCGGTGTTGGTGAGGTCGCCGGCGACGCGCTTGGGGACGTGGAGGTAGGCGGGCTGGCGGACGAGATTGCCACCGAAGAGGAGGCGGGTGGCGACCTTGCGTTCGTCGAGGTGGCGCAAGACCTGGCCCCTTGCGAAGGGGGCCTCGGGGCGGATCCCGATGGGGAAGCCGAACCAGCTCGGGTCGCTGCCCTCCGTGGCCTCGGGCAGGAGGAACAGGTGCTGAAGATCCTCCATCCCCTCGCGGAGGCGGCGGAAGTTGTACTTCCGTGCCTCTATGAAGCCGGGCACCTTGGGAAGCTGCGCTACGCCCACGGCCGCCTGCATGTCCGTGGCTTTGAGGTTGTACCCCACGTGGGAGTAGGTGTATTTGTGGTCGTATCCCGCAGGCAGCTCGCCCATCTTGCGGCCGAACCGCTTGCCGCATGTGTTGTCTTTGCCGGGGGCGCACCAGCAGTCGCGGCCCCAGTCCCGGAAGGATTCCACGGCGAGCTTGAGCCGGGCGTCGGAGGTGAGGACGCAACCTCCCTCGCCCATGGTCATGTGGTGGGCGGGGTAGAAGCTCACCGTGGCCAGGTCCCCGAAGGTCCCCACCCTTCGTCCCCGGTAGGTGGAGCCGAGGGCGTCGCAGCAGTCCTCCACGAGCCACAGGCCGTGGGCCTTGCAGAAGGCCGTCACCGCGTCCAGGTCGAAGGGGTTGCCGAGGGTGTGGGCGAGGATGACGGCGCGGGTCTTCTCCGACAAGGCACCCTCCAGCCTCGTCACGTCCACGTTGTAGGTGGGAAGGGTCACGTCCACGAAGACGGGGACGAGGCCGTTCTGGAGGATGGGGTTCACGGTGGTGGGGAACCCCGCCGCCACGGTAATGACCTCGTCGCCGGCCTTCAGAGCCCGCCCGCCGAGCTTGGGTGAGGTGAGGGCGGAGACGGCGAGGAGGTTGGCGGACGAACCCGAGTTGGTCAGCAGAGCGTACCGGCACTCCGTGAAGGCGGCGAATTCTTTCTCAAACCGTTCCGCGAAGCGCCCGGTGGTGAGCCAGAAGTCGAGGGAGGCGTCCACGAGGGAGACGAGTTCTTC
>JAKAJA010000178.1 GCA_021814085.1 Acidobacteriota bacterium
GGGACAGAGGGGATGGCCCGGGGGGATTCCGGAAGACAAGCGGACGGCGGCAGCGGGCGCGGCGGCGCTGACAGGGCCCCGGCGTGGTGTGGCCGGACGGCGCGCCTGACCGCGGTGGGCGCGTCGGCCCGGCCGGCGGTTCTCGCTGCGCCTGCGGCGATCATTGGACACAATCGGGCGGGTTCCGGCGGGCGCGCGGCGGGCTCTCGGCCGGGCCGGGCGGCCTGCGACGGGGTTCGGGCGGTCCCCGGCAAGGGTCCGGCGGTTCCGAACGGGCCTCTGTCGCTTGCGAAGGAAGGTCCGTCCGCCATCGGCAAGGGTCTGTCGCTCTCCGGAGGAGGTTCGTCGGTCTCCGGACGAGGCGTGTCGGCCTCCGGCAAGGGTCTGTCGGTCATCGCAGAAGGCCTGGCGGTCTACGGAGGAGCTTGGTCGGTCACCGGAACAGCTCGGTCGCTCACCGGAGAGAGTGTGTCCGTCACCAGAGAGGGTCGGTCGCTCTCCGGACAGGGCTTGTCGGTCACGGGAGGAACCCTGTCGGTCACCGGAGGAGGCCTGTCGCTCATCGGGGAGAGTGTGTCGGTCACGGGAGGAAGGTCGTCGCTCTCCGGAGAAAGCCCGGCGGTCATCGGAGCGAACCCGGCGGTCTCCGGAATGGCTGCGGCGGTCATCGGAGCGAATCCGGCGGTCTCCGGAAGGGGTCCGGCGGTCTCTGGCGAGGAGCCGGCGGGCTCCTATCTGTCTCGCCATAACAGCCCTACGCAAAAGGCTTGTCGAGTCCCCCCCGGCATAGGGCTGGGGGCGGTCTCTCCACCTTCACACTGCACTTTTCTTGGGAGGGCATGATGGGGATCACAAACGGACCGAAGTGGGACCAGGGGCATGACCTCAGGGCGGGGATCAAGGCGCTGGAGCTGGCCACGGAGTTCAAGGAGCAGTTGGGGCCGCGCCTGCCGAAGGACCTGCTGTCGAGGCTGGAGGGCGACGTGAAGGCTCTCTCGGCGGCGGGCGACGAGGGGAAGGTCAAGGTGACGGAGCTGAAGGGCTACACAGGCTCGACCCAGAACGCCTGCGAGCAGGCGAACCGGTGGGCCTCCTCCATCCGCGAGGCGCTCAAGCGCGGCAACGCGCCCAGCGACGTCCTGAAGGCCGCCGGGGTTGGGGGCAAGTTCTACGTGAACAGCGTGGAATCCATGATCGCCTCGCTCTCGGCCGTGCTCGCCGCCCAGGAGAAGTACGGCGCGGCCTTCGCCGCCGGCGGCGTGCTGCCCGAGGACGTCGAGGAGGGCAAGCGCCTGCTGGCGAGCCTCAGCGCCACGGACATGGTGCAGGAGGCGGCCAAGGCGAAGAAGCTCTCTGGCACTTCGGCGCGCTACGACCTGCGCAAGCGCATCGAGCAGGCGGTTGACCACATCCGCGGCGCGGGCATGCTCCACTTCTACGGCCAGCCCGCCATCGCCAACCGCTTCGCCGCCCTCGTCCCGCCCCAGGGCCCTGGCGGCGCCGCCGAAACCGCCCCGCCCCCCGACACCGCACCGCCCAACCCGGGAGGGAAGAGCTGAACGGATCTCCCTAATAACCCCCGCCCCGCCGGGTCCCAACCCCGGGGGGCGGGGGACGAACGAAGAGATAGCGCCGCAGGGAGGTTCACATGGCATGGAAACTGCCGAAGATTCATCCTCCAAAGCCACCTAAGCCACCAGATAGACTGCAGAACATCAAGACGATTCCACCTATCGGAAAGACGAAGTGGGTCAAGGCACACTGGCGCTGGAATTACGACACCCACAGCTGGGAATGGATCATCGGGCATTGGAGTAAGTAGCGCCATGGGCGATCCATAGAAGGGAATGCTCTTTAGGAGATCCCAACTGTCGTGTTTCCCACGTAAGGCAGGGAAACCTGCTATGGGGGTTGTGCAATGTTCAAGGTGCAAGGTGCAGTTGTGAAAGAGCAAGGCATCACCTTTGCGATTGTGGTCGTGAAGGGCCATATTCTTGATTCGCCGAACGAGAGCGAGAAGGCTCAACGCTCATTTTCGACACTCTTTCCAGGAATGCCCATCGTCTTGATGGCCCAAGATGGCCAAGGGGTCCCACGGTACCGAGGGCGAGCGGACATAGCGAATTTCCTGGCGCATATTGACTTTAAAAGAATCCCATGGAAGGAGTACACATTTTCCGAGAAATGACCACCTGGACGTGGGGGAGGTCCAGCTTGCGACCTCCCCAGTTCTATTTGCGCTACTCTAAGGTGCGGGGCCATAAGGTGCGGGTGCGGGGTCAAGTATTCACTGTTAGCGTCTCGGGTCCCTAACCCTAAAGACCTGGTCCCGATTCTTGGAAGGGAAGCACGTTGTTGGCCTTTCATGCGCCTTACTCCTCTCCGCTCTGCTAGCGGCTAACCGCCACTCTCTTGACTTCCCGGGCCGGGCGGTCCTAGCCTGTCTCCTACACCATGACCGTCCAGCCAGAGGGGGAGGGAATGCCGAGAGCCGCTTATCCGATCACGCTACCTTCACCGGCCCGCTTAGGCCGCCGCGTCGCCGCCCACCTCGGCAATCTAACGTGCGTTAGGTGCGCCAAGCGGCAAGGGACGAGTACATACAGGAGGACCTAATGGCAGACAATAACGAGCCTCCCCAAAAGAAACCTCGCAGGTCGGGTGTTCCTACAGGCAATGCGGGCGAGTATTTCGTCATGGGCGAGCTGCTGAGACGTGGCTATGACGCTCAACTCGCGGATCGGAACACCAAAGACTACGACGTACTCGTCGGGCTGTCGACCGATAGGGCTCTCCGGAAGGTGCAAGTGAAGAGCGCGCGAGGGCAGACATGGTACGTAAGTCTTGATAAGTTTACGGCCGAATCGCGCGATCAGGTTACCATTTTCGTCTTGCTCGGCAAGGAGGTGGCGCGAAAGCCGGTGCGCTACTTTATAGTCAAGAACCATGAAGTCGCAACTCAAGTCCGCAACCCTGCGAATTGGCGTAAGTATGCTTTTATGCGGCTCAGCGCTATCGAAGAATATGAGGACCGCTGGGATGTCCTATTCGCGTGAACCGGTGCGCGAGGGCGCGCCTGACCGGCTATGTCACCGGACCGGCCCCCGGGGTTTCTTCATCCAGTGGTGCGGGGTCGCGCCTTCACTGTTAGCGTCGCGGATCACTAACCCTAAAGACCTGGCCCCGAATCTCGGGACCGGTCCATCGTGTTCCATAATTCACAAGGCGCTGTGCTGTTTCGGGCGCAGTTGCCCGGCTCGCTGAACGCTGGCGTTAGGCAGAAGAACCTGGGTGCGCGATGGTCGAATGCCATGCGGAATAGGTCATTTATGGGAGGGGTAGCTATGCAAAGAACTGTCAGGTGGGTGGTGCTGTTCTCAATGATGTTGGTCAGTGGTTGCGCTGCAGGCCCTAGAAGCCCTACAAGCATCCGATACGCCGATCTCCTGCAGCCTGATAACTGTGGAATCCCAGACACCCTAAAGGTGAATGTATCGGTGACCGGGACTGTCATCGACCTGAAGATTGATAATAAGACCAATGAAGTCTGGCGTCTGGATTGGAATGCGTGCTCTGTATCCCAAGATCCCTCTGGCTGGCAATCGAAGCTGGTAGATGGGGAAACCACTTACGCCAACAAGAACGACGTTAAACGACCCCTCGTGGTGTCTCTAGGATTCCTAGAAACCCAAATGTACCCTGCTGACCTTTTCGTATGGAATCGAATTGTGGGTACGTACTTCCAGCCTTGGCCCATTCCTGACGGTGGAGGCTTCAGGGTTACTTTGGGCTTTAGAGACACCAATGACAAGCTTCATTTTTGTATTCTAACAGGCAATCTCAGCACAAGGGTGGCTCAATAGGAGAGCCCGTCTTCCGCGATGGGGGTGCAGGGTCAAGTCTTCACTGTTAGCGTCTCCAGTCGCTAACGCTAAAGACCTGGCCCCGGTTCTCTTGGGCCCGGCTCGCGGTCGAAGAGGGTGAGAGCATCTCTCCTGGGTCTCTGCCGCGGGGCATCGTCCGGGGGCGGGTCGTCGTGGCGGTCGGCTGGGACGGCAAACCCGATGGCTTTCCCCCTGAGCTCCCCCTCGATCTTGGGCAGTTCCTTGCGGGCGAGGGCGAGGAGCGCCTGTGTGGTCGCGGGGAACTCCTCGCCGTAGACGGCGATGCGCCGCGCGAACTGGAGGGCCGCGTTGCGGATGAGGCCTCCGGTGAGGGGCAGGGAGGCCAGGGGGCTCAGGTCGAGACCGAGGGTGACGTCGATGCCGTGGCGGTCCAGCTCCAGGTTCCAGAGGGACATCCTCTGCCGGCGGTCGGGGATGGGGAACTCCACCAGGTGTTGGATGCGGCGGTGGACCGCCGCGTCCAGAGCGTGCAGGAAGTTGGTGCAGAGGATCACGGGCACGGGGGGAGCCTCCAGGAGCTTGAGGAGGGTGTTCACCTGGCTGATCTGCCAGGAGAGGACCATGGTGCCCCGGGCGCAGAGGAGGGCGTCCACCTCGTCCAGCAGGAGGAGGGCTCCGGCGCCCGCCGCCTCGTCGAAGGCCTTGCGCAAGGCCTTCTCCGTGTCCCCGTGCCACTTGGTCTGGAGGCGGTCGAGGGAGGCCACGCCCAGGGGCCGCTCCAGCGCGCCGGCCAGGCAGCGCGCGGCGTGGGTCTTGCCGGTGCCGGGCGGGCCGTGGAAGAGCATCACCGGCGCCGCCCCTGGTTCGGATCGAAGCAGGTGGACCAGGAACTCCAGCTCCAGCTCCGCCTCTTCGGAAAGCACGAGATCGGTGAGCGCGAGCTCCGGCGTCTCCATGGAGAGCAGGTCCGGGAGCGGAGCCTCCTGCTCGGCCGGCTTCTGCGGGGAGGGGGGCGGGCTCGCGGTGCGGGGTTTGAACCTGGGCGAGGAATCGCGCCCCCCGCCGTCCGCTTCGAGGCTCCGGCTCTCGGCCCCGCGCCTCTCGTCGG
>JAKAJA010000179.1 GCA_021814085.1 Acidobacteriota bacterium
CCACCACCGGCTCGTCTACCAGGTGTACACGGAAGAGCGGACCGTCAAGATCATCCGTCTCTGGACCCACTACGAGTGAGGCCGGGACCGTCGGCCGAACGCGGGCGGGGGCGCCCGCGCCACGGGCCGGGGAACGGGGCCATCGGCCGCAAGGATGCGGCCGGTACGAAAAGGCAACGGCCAATGATCCCGGCGTAGGGGAGGCCTTCCGTGGCCTCCCGCCACCGATGCGCCACCCGGCGCGACCCCGGGCGGCCAGAGACGGCCGCCCCTACCCCGTCATTGCGAGGGCTACTCGCGAAGGGCATCAAACGAAGCAATCCCGGCGTTGCAAGACCGGCTTCTAAAGCCTGCGGTCTTTCAACCTCGGGGCTGCCGCGGCCCTTCGGGCCTCGTAGTGACAGCAATGGGGGCGGTCGTCGGCACCATCTTCTCCCCGTCATCGGCGGTGGACCGTCGCTCATCGGCATATCCTGTTAGCTTTTTGTATCTTTCAGAGGTCGGAAGCAAGGAGGCGCTTCATGGCTCAGCCATTTGATAAAGTTCCAAAATCCTTTACTGCACCTGAGTTGCTTCCCCGCGACCCTGAAGAGGCCAAACAGTGGCAGGAAGCGAACCGTAGCTTCTGGGAAACCAGTGCCATGCGTTACGATTGGAAACAGCGCGTTCCACACGAAGAGTTTTCTCCCGCCTTTTTCAAAGAGATCGATGCACGGTTCTTTGCAAACGCAAGGGATTACCTGCCCTGGAAAGCGCTGCCTTTTGACACGCTCATTGATTTCGATTCTTTGAAGCAAAAAGCCGTCCTTGAAATAGGGACGGGCATGGGTTCGCATGCCCAACTTCTGGCCAGCCATGCGCACTCCTACACAGGGATCGATATCACCTCCTACGCGGTCAAAGCGACCACAGAACGCTTCAAAGTCTTCGGGCTTCAAGGCGACATTCTGCAAATGGACGCCGAAGAAATGGATTTTCCGCCTGACCATTTTGACTTCGTCTGGAGTTGGGGGGTCATCCATCATTCGTCTAACACTGAAAGAATCCTTCGCCAGATCGGACGCGTGCTAAAGCCGCGTGGCGAAGCGGTCATTATGGTGTATCACCGTGGGTGGTGGAACTATTACGTAGTTGGCGCGATTGGTTACGGAGTGGGTCGGGGAGGATTCCTCAAGACGGGCTCTCTTGCAAGATCTATTCAAATCAACACAGATGGCGCCTTGGCGCGGTACTACACATCAGCCAGTTGGAGCCGGCTGGTAGAGCCTTACCTTAAGGTTGAATCAATTAAAATCATGGGTCAAAAGACGGACCTGTTCCCAATGCCCTATGGGTCCCTAAAGAACCTAGCCATGAGAGCAACCCCGACCGGCCTCACAAGGTTCCTGACCAACCGGCTTGGGATGGGGGGTTTCCTAATTTCAGCTTTGAGAAAGGAATATGCCCCCCTCTCTGCCGACTAGCCTCCGCCCCCGACTGGGTACTCCCTCGGTGAGCTGGCTTTTCAAGCTGTTCTCCGAGGCGCCGGTCAGCCGCCGCAAGGTACCGCAGGGTTAAGCCCCGCGCGGCGCCGGTGTGGGGCGGGCGCCCCCGCCCGCCGCTTCGAGCCCTGACATTCAGCGTAGTGGCCGACCCCCATGGGCCGAACGCGGGCGAGGGCGCCCGCGCCACGGGGCGGGGAACGGGGCCATCGGCCGCAAGGATGCGGCCGCCACAAAAACGCACCGGCCATCGTTCCCGGCGTAGGGGAGGCCCTCCGTGGCCTCCCGCCCACCATGCGGCACCCGGGCCCACCCCGGGCGGCCAGGGACGGCCGCCCCTACCCCGTCATTGCGAGGGCTCCCCGCGAAGGGCACCGAACGAAGCAATCCAGGGGTTGCAAGACCGGCTGCTAAAGCCTGCGGTCTTTCAACCGCGGGGCTGCCGCGGCCCTTCGGGCCTCGCAGTGACAGCTATTGGTGCGGTCGTCGGTGGTCCGTCGTCGTTCTTTCATCCTTATCTGCCGTCTGCCGACCGCCGTCTTTCTTTTAGGCTGTGCGCATTCTTCCCGCAAAACAAAAGGGCCGACCCGAAGGCCGGCCCCCTTGGGTGGTGCTTGATGGTTCACTCACTACGCTGCGTTCTGGGTGTCGGTCTCCTTTGCGGGGGCGGCGGGGGCCACGACGGTGAGCGCCTCGCGGTTGGCTTTGCGCGTCTGGGCGGCCTTGAGAGGGGCCTGGCGCTGGGCTGGCGTCCGGGAGTTGCGAACCAGGATGCCGAGCTTTTCGAGGAGCTGAGGCTGGTCGTGCAGGGCCACGCGCGCCACGCGCCGGAAAGCTCCGATCCAGCTCTGAAGGGTGGCGACAGCCGCGTGCTGATCCTGAGTGGCCTGCTGGGCCTGGCCCTTGGCCGCCGCACGCGCCTTCAGCGCGGCGTCCATCGCGGTGATCTTGGCCTTCTCGGCGGCCAGCCGGTCGTTGGTGTAGTAGCGCCCCACGGCGGCCGAGAGATCGGGGTTGCCGAGGACGTTGTCGAAGAGGGCGGTGGCCATGGTCACGAACTCGCCCTGCCTGCTGGGAATACGGCGGTTGAGACCGAGGGTCGTCAGCGTGGGGCTCCTACGGCCGAAAGCCGCGCGGGCCACCTCGCGAAGTCCTTGGTAAGCCAGGTAGGCCTCCTTCGTGATGCGGGTCAGCTCGGCCGTGGCCGTCTGGCAGCCACCGGTGGCTGCCACCTGAGCCTGAACGGCGCCGTTCGCCCTGTCCAGGAGCGCCTGACCCTCGGCCATCTTGTCCGGGCCGTAGCCGTAGAGCGCCACCAGCGCGGCGATCTCCTGATCTTCCAGGGTGTTGTGAATGGCGATGCCGGCGTTGGTGAGACAATCCGAGATAGCTTTCTTGCTGTATATTTGGTAAGTTCCTTCTTACATGGGAGACCGGTGGTTCCATCTCCGGCCTCCCGAGTTACGCAACAGGGTTTCATCTTCACAATGGACCTCGGGCGAGACGGACGCCGTGCCAGGCTCCGTCTCCCCGAGGGCCGCGAGGCGGGCCCCGCGCACTCCCATTCAGGCCTCGGCCCATCCGGGGCGGCTGGCCGCCGCCCTCTGCCAACAGGGTGGCGCGGACCATCGGGGCAAAGCGTCGCGTCGGCCCCTCGAAGCGTTGCCGCGCACGCCCGCGTGAGCGCCGCGCAATCACGAACGAACTCGTCGCACGGCCATCACGATCTATCGCAGAGGCAAACACGGTTGTCGCGCAGGCAAACGGCCTCGTCGCAAGGCCGCATGAACGTGTCGGCGACACAAGCGAACGTGTCGGCCTCACAAATGAACCTGTCGGCAGGACAAACGCATGTGTCGGCATCGCAGCCGCATGTGTCGGCGGGGCAAACGAACCTGTCGGCGCCACAAACGAGCGTGTCGGCAGGACAAACGAACGTGTCGGCCCCACAAACGAACGCGTGAAAATCGCGCACGAAGCTCCCGAAATGCCGCGAAGCTCCCCCAAGATGGCAAACGTGCAGACTAAAATCGCAAACGTGCACACTACAATCGCAAACAGACTGTTCCGCAATCTGCAGAGGCTTGTCCTCTTCTCCTTCGAGAGATCGAGAACAGCTTTCGCCGCTTCTTCTAACTTCTTCAAGTCAGCTTTCTTTATCCTAGACCTCAATTTCAAGTTCAAGCTCCATCCTTGACTATCAAGCTCATCATCCATCTGTGCGGGATGAGTCCTGTATAGCGCAAGATACGCCCGAAGGGAAGTCCCCTACCGGAGCCGTGGCAGCGCCGCCCGGCCTGGCATCCTCTCACGTCAGCCGGCCGGCCATACCAGGCGTTGCGAACCTTTGCGCTTCTTCTACGGTTTTTCATCCAGGCTCCTCGTCCAACCCTTTCTGTAAAGGAAACCACCCGGACCTCAGCTAAGCACTCATAGTATATTCCCGAACAACACACGAAGGGAAGTCCCTTCCCCTAAATATGGTGCCCAAGAAAAGACTGGTACCATGAATGGTAGGGAGAGTGGCGACGCAACTCCTTCTTTTTCTGTGCCTTGCGTGTGTCGAGCCCACTTCACAAGAGGGTCTTGCAGAAGGATATTTCCACAGAAACTTTGTTACTTTGACTCGCTTCAAGTGCTAAAACTCAATTCAAGAAAACTTTGCATGAGTCGCGAAGATATGCCTGCACCCCCTTTTCTTGTGGTAGCCCGCCGCTTCGAGGCTTCCGATTCGCGGTAGCGGCCGACCCCTGTCGGCCGAACGCGGGCGAGGGCGCCCGCGCCACGGGGTGGGGAACGGCGGCATCGGCCGCAAGGATGCGGCCGCTACAAGAACGCGCCGGCCACCGTTCCCGGCGTACGGGAGGCCCACCCTGGCCTCCCGCCACCGATGCGGCACCCGGCGCGACCCCGGGCGGCCAGGGACGGCCGCCCCTACGGACACACCGAACACCAAGAGCCAAGGGCAAGCCAAGGTCGGGGATAGGCATCCCCCCCCACAGGCACCGGGCCCCCATTCTGGGCACACTCTCACCCTGCGGGAGGTGAAGCCTTTTGCCGATTTCCGGGCAACAGGCTCAAGATAAGGTCGGAGATAGCATCCCCTCCCACAGGTAGCGGGCGGGCTGAGGCCCTGCTTCCGCTGCCCGGCTTTCGACAACCGACTTCCATCTTTTCAAGGGGTTCCCATGAAGCGAGCACTGATCACGGGCATCACGGGACAGGACGGCTCCTACCTGGCGGAGCTTCTGCTCTCCAAGGGCTACGAGGTCCACGGGATCGTGCGCCGCGTGGCGCTAGAGGACCCCACGGGCCGGTTCACGCGCCTGGCCTCCATCTTGGATAGGCTGGTGCTCCACCCGGCGAGCCTGGAGAGCTACGCCAGCATCTTCAAGGTGATCGCCGAGGTCCAGCCCGACGAGTGCTACCACCTCGCGGCCCAGAGCTTCGTCGCCGAGAGCTTCGAGGAC
>JAKAJA010000180.1 GCA_021814085.1 Acidobacteriota bacterium
CCGCGCCATGGAGGCGGGCCTCTTCGAGGGGTGCGTCGCCGGGGGAGTGGACCAGCTTGACCCATTTCTGAGAAAGGTCCTTCGGTCCCTTCGCCGGGGCAACGACGTCCATGCAGGCGAGGGAGCGTACGCGGTGGTGCTGGAGCGCGCCCAGGCTCCACCCGAGTCCGCCCTGGCCCGCGTCGCCGGATGGGCCTCGGCCTCCGCGTCCTGCCCGCCCTACAGGTTCCCAGACCCCGGGCCGCAACTGAGCCGCATCGTGGAGATTCTCTTGAATAGAACAGGCTGGTCGGGAGGTGAGGTGGACCTGGCGGCGCTGCCTGGGGATACGCCGGCACTCCACCTCGCTTCCGAAAGGTGCCTCGTATCCAGGCTCCCGTCGGCCCGGCCCCTCCCCTTCCAGCCCACCCTCGGCGCGTGCGGTGCGAGCTGGGCGGGGGCGGCGTGCCTGACGGCCGCGGAGATCGCGGCGGGCCGCAGCCGCAAGGCCCTCCTCGTGGCCCTCTGCACGGGCGGCGCGGCGTGGGGCCTGGCCCTGGAGGCACCCCGTGCTGAGTGACGTCCTCCACGGCCCGCAGGGATCCTACCTGGATCTCTCCACCCTCTTTCCCGAGGGCGTCTTCGCGTACGTCACCCTCAAGGGGTTCGAGAACGTGGCCCCGGAAACCCTCCGCGAGTTCCTCCGCGGCCGGGGGCGAGATGTCCTTGCGGTCCACCGGGTAGATCAAGTCCACTCAGCGATGGTGGTCCGCGCGGACCAATCCCCGTGCTCCGCGGACGCGCTCGTCGGTTCAGCGGCGGGGGAGGCCGTGAGGGTCGTGACCGCGGACTGCGTGCCCATCCTCCTCGCCAACGCCGATGGCTCACGTTACGCGGCCGTGCACGCGGGATGGAAGGGCACCCTCGCCCGCATCGTCGAGAGCGCTGCAGCGATGGTGGCTGGAAGGGACGTGTCCGGCATCACGGCTTACGTGGGTCCCGCCATCGGACCCTGCTGCTACACCGTGGACGGCGAGCGGGTCGCCGCCTTCGCCCGGGAGTTCCCCGGCTGGCTCCCGCAGGGGGGCTCGGCACCTACCCTCGATCTCCAGTCCATCAATGCGCGCATGCTCGAGAGGGCCGGCGTACCCCGCGATGCCATCCACGTGGAGGAGCGTTGTACCGCCTGCTCCCTTGGTCTATGCTGTTCCTACCGAAGGGACGGAGAGCGGGCGGGCCGCATGGCCTCCCTCGTCGGGAGGACGGCCTAGGTGAGGCCCGCGGCGAGAATCCCCTCCGCCCAGGAGGGCCAGAGCATGTCCACCCTCGCGCAGGAAAAAGGTCTCCTCATGGACCGCGAGCTGACGCGCAAGCTCGAGGCCTCGGTCAAGGGCGCCCCCGCTTCCGCGTGGCTGGACGCCGCGGTCTCCCTGAATCGCCGATCCCTTCCCCACCTCGCCGCGGAGGTGACGGCGGAGGGGCTGCAATCCTACCCTCGCGAAAGCGGGCTCTGGATGGAGCACATCAAGGCCGTGGCTCTCTCCACGGAGAAACTGCAAACGGCCTGGGGCACGCTGAACTCGACCAAGCGCGCCCCCTCGGAGCGGGAGGTCCTCCTCGCCCTGGTGGAGTACTACCAGGAACGGGATTCGGAGGGCATGACCCGGTTGTCCAAGGTCCCCGTCGCCAAGCGCGGCGCCGCCTACTGCGAGGTGGCGGGCCACTACGCCATGGCGCGCCACGAGTACCGTGAGGCCCTGTCCTGGTACCGGCGCGCCCAGAGGCTCGCACCCCGGGACCTGCACCTCCTGCTCCATCAGGGCGAGGGGCTCCATGCCCTCGGCGAAATCGAGAAGGCCATGCGCACCCTCCTTCGGGTCGTCTCCCGCGAGAGGCATTTCGTCCAGGCCTGGAACGCCCTCTGCGGCATCCACCTCGAGCTGGGCCAGCAGGATCGCGCCCGGCAGGCCCTCGGCATGGCTCTCGCGGTGAACCCGCGGGACTGGGGCGTCTACTTCACCTTCGCGGACCACCACCTGGAGGAGGGGAACTACGAGCGGGCCCTCGCGCTCCTCGAGGACATCCTCGACCTTCAGCCGAGGCCCGTCATCTCCGCCGAAGTTTACAACTACATCGGCTACGTCCACTACCTCCAGGGCAAGTACGGCGAGGCCCTCCCCAATTTCCGCCAGGCCCTGGCCCTGAACCCCGCCCTGGCCGTGGCCCACGTCAACCTGGGCAACCTCTATTTCCACCTCAAGAAGTTCGACGAGGCGACGGCCTGCTACAAGGAGGCCCTGAAGGTTGACCCGCATCAGGCCTCCGCCGCGTGCCAGCTCGGCCTCGTGGAACTGCAGCAGGGGAACCTGGAAGCGGCGCGGGACCCGCTGGAAGCGGCCCTCGCCCTCGACCCGCTGGAGTACTGGGCGCACCTTGGCCTGTCCGAGTACCACCGCCGCACGCGCAACGCCGTAGACGCCCTCAAGGAGGCCCAGCGCGCGCTCGCCGTGGCGCCCAAGGACGCGGACGTGTTCAACTACCTGGGCATCGCCCTGGAGTGCAACCGGCGTTACTACGACGCGGAGAAGACCTACCGGCGGGCCCTCGAGCTGGACCCGCGCCACCGGTGGGCGGCCAACAACCTGGGCTACCTCTACGAGAAGATGATGCGCGTGGACCCGAGCCTGAAGGACGCGGCAGTGGAGGCCTGGAAGAAGAGGCTCCTCATCTGCCGCGACACGCAGGTCTCCATGCGCGGCGCCCTCAGCCACCTGGAGAAGCTCGGCGTCCGCCGCTCGACCCTCCGCAAGTGGCTGGAACAGGAACCCGGGCCCCCCGCCCGCTGATGCTCCCGTGATCGTGGGATTGGGGCTCGACCTCTGCGACGCGTCCAGGATGCGCCGAGCCCTGGAGCGCCACCCGCGCATGAAGTGGCGCATCTTCACGGAGGGCGAAACGGCCCTCTGCTCCCGCCGCAAGGACCCCGCGCCGTGCTTCGCCGCACGTTTCGCCGCCAAGGAGGCGGCCATGAAGGCCCTGGGCACGGGCTGGAGCCACGGCATCGGGTGGCGCGACATCGAGGTCGTGCGCGCCCCCGGCCAGGCGCCCACCCTGGCCTTCCGCGGCAAGGCCCTCGAACGCTTCCGCGGCCTGGGCGCGGAGCGGGCCGTGATGACCATCACCCACGAGGGCGACATGGCCGCCGTCGTCGTCATCCTCGAGGGCTGAAGCAGGCAAGAGGCAACAGGCAACAGGCAAGAGGCAATCGAGACAACAAACTCAGACAGATTCCGAACCAGGGCGCCCCATGCTTTGGGGAGTGTTCATGTTCCAAGTCACCCGGGCCCCGAGGGCAGCGAAGGGGACCGGCGTTCCCTTGCCGCGGCCTTCGATGCCTTGAGATGGCAGAAGCGCCCCCAGGCCCCGGCGGTGCAGCGTGTTAAACTAACAACTGGAGCATTTGAATGAACCGTCAGATCAGACTCGGCGGCACCTGGACCCCCACCATCGGCTGGCTCATCGGCATCAACGTCGCCGTCTTCCTGCTGCAGAACTTCAACCCCATGGTCACGGAATGGCTGGGTCTGGTGCCCGGCCTGGTGTGGCCCACCCGGGTGTACACGCTCCTCACCTACGCGTTTCTCCACGGAAGCGTGGGACACATCTTCTTCAACATGCTGACCCTCTACTTTTTCGGCGGAGACCTGGACCTGTTTCTCGGGCGCCGAAGGTTCCTGACGTTGTACTTCGGCTCCGCCCTGGCGGGTGGCCTGGCCGCCCTCCTTCTCCCACCGAACACCATGGTCATAGGGGCGAGCGCCGGCATCTATGGGCTGCTGGTGGCCTACGCCATCTACTTCCCCCACACGGAAGTCCTCCTGTGGTTCCTCCTCCCCATGAAAATGTGGGTCCTCGTGACCCTCTGGGTGGGCATCAGCCTCTTCTACTCGATCTTTGGCGCGGGAGGGGGGATCGCCCACCTCGCCCATCTGGGCGGGGCCCTCTTCGGCCTGGCCTACACCCTCCGCATCTGGAGACCCCTCCCCGTCCTGAAGGACCTCCAGTACCGCTGGCGCCGCCGCCGGTTCAAGCGGATTCAGTGACCTCATGGTCGGATCTCCGGACATGACGCCCGCCCTCATGGCGTCCCTCGCCGAGGCCCTCGGTGCCCGGACCGCGGGCGCCTACTTGGGCCGGGTCTGCCGGCCCGACGCCTGGTCCCTGGGATTCGAGATGCCCGGGGGAACGACCCTGGGATTCTGCTGGGAGCCCCGGTCCATGGCGGCGGGGCTCTGCACGTGGAGGTGGCCCAGGGGTTCGCCCGAGGAGATCCTGGCGCGGCACGCACAGGGCGCGCGGGTGGTGGATGTCCTCGCTGTCCCCTCCGAGCCCATCCTCCGCCTGACCCTCGCGGGCTCCGCGGCGCGGGCCTTGGTTTGGGAAGCCATTGGACGATCGGCGAACGTCTTTCTCCTCGGGGATTCAGACGCCATCCTCTGGTCCGGCCGTCTCCTCCGCGGCCCTTTCCGCACCGGCCGCACCGGTGACCCCTGGACCCCTCCGCCCACGAACCCAAAGCCCGCGGCGCCATCGGAGCCGGTGAACGGTGTGTCGTACCTGGTTGGAGATGGGCAGGAATGCCTCCTCGCCGGGCTCCTTGAGCGGGGAAGGCGCACCGCCCTGGCCCGGCTGGACCAGCGGGTTCGGGCTCTGGAGCGAAAGGCCGCCGCCCTCGAAGGGGACCGTCGAGAGGGGGAGGAATGGGAAGGGCAGGAGCCCCTCGCCCAGGCTCTCATGGCCTCGGGCGGGCTCAACCGGCGGGGCGAGACGGAGTGCCGCGTGCTGGACTACACAAAGGATCCGCCGCAGGAAGTGGCCCTGGCCCTCGATCCCGCCAAAACCGTCCGGGAGAACGCCGAATCTTTCTTCCGGAAGGTCCAGAAGGGTCGCGCCCGACGGGCAGCAAT
>JAKAJA010000181.1 GCA_021814085.1 Acidobacteriota bacterium
AGTACGAAGACATCATGGAGCCGATGAGGGCCCGGTCCGCTTCCGTGAAGCCCGCGTGCACGAGGGCCGAGTAGCCGCCCACGAAATCGAACCCCATGTCCTTGGCGGCCCGGTCGATCTCCCGGGCGATGGCCACGTAGGAGGAGGGCTCGGGGCGGGTATGGACGAGGGAGACGGGGCTCACGGCGATGCGCCTGTTGGCCACGCGGATGCCCAACCCGTCAGCCACCTCGGTGACCGTGGCGGGAAGGGTGGAGGCCAGGCGGGTGAGCTTGGCGTGGACGCGGCGCCCCGCCTCGGCGGGATCGTCGTGCCCGCAGTCCAGGAGGTTGATGCCCATGGTGACCGTGCGGACGTCGAAGTGCTCCAGTTCGGTCATCCGGAGGGTCTGGAGGATTTCGTTGCGGGAGTAGGTCATGGTGTGGGATTACCTCTGGGGAATGCGGGAGCGGGAAGCAGGGAGCCGGGAGGGGACACAAAACCAGGGGGTCGGGCGTGTTCCCTGCTCACTCACTCACCTAATTGACTTCCTCACGGCTAGATCCTGTTCACGGCGCGCATGATGTCTTCGTACTGGCAGTAGACTTGGACGCCGGCCTCCTCGCCGCGCTTCTTGAGGGCGGCCTTGAGGCCCTGGAGATCCGTCCCGCTCCCCGTGAGGTCCACGACCATCATCATGGCGAAATTCCCGTGCACGAGGGTCTGGTTGATATCCACGATGTCCACCCTGTGCTCGGCCAGGACCTCCGAAAAGGCGTGGACGATGCCCGAGTGGTTCTTACCCATGACCGTGACCACCGCGAGCCGCCTGCCGTCCGCTTCGCGGCCCTCGACGGAAGCCGCTTCGACGAGCGGGATGAGGTCCGCGACGATGCCCGCGACGGCCTCCTCGGAAGCGCCTCCCGGAAGATTCTTGAGCAGGATCTCTGTTACGGCCACTGCCAGAGAACGACGGTCCATGGTCCACTCCCGCTTAAGGATACCCGATGAGCCTTCCCCCTCGCAAGGCCGTGGCGGAGGTGCCAGAAAACGGACCGCCGGGGTGCATGGCCCCGGCGCGAACCCGTCACTGGAACAGGAGATGCGGGTCGGACCGTCAGTCCCCGTGCGACTCGCCGATCCATATGTGCTGCGGCCTGACGATGGGCGGCGTGAGGGAGAGCTTCATCCCCATGACTTCCGCTCTGTGGGGGATCATTCCCCAGCTGTGGGTGAGGAGCACGCACGGCGCGTCCTCGACGACCTGGTCCTCCGCCTCGTGGTAGAGGGTCACGCGCTCTTCCACGTCGAGTGTCCGCCTGGCGCGGTTCACGAGGTCGTCCACTCTGGGGCTGTTGTACCTGAGCTGCAGGGCGTCGCCACCCTGGCTGTGGAAGAGGACGAAGAAGAAATTGTCCGGGTCGGGATAGTCGGCGTACCAGCCCGTGGAATAGAGGAGCGGGCGCCCGCCTTCGGCCTTGCGGCGTGCTTCGAACTCCTCGTGGCTGATGGGCTCGGTCTCGATGCGGACCCCCACGGCCCTCATCATCTCGGCCACCAGCATGAACTCCTGGAACTGGGAGGACCGGCTCAGGTCCAGGGGAATGCGGAGGTCAATTCCCTTGGCGAAACCGGCGCGGGAGAGGAGCCACCTCGCCTTTTCCGGGTCATAGTAGAAGCCCTTGCGGTCGGATTTGTAGCCCAGGATCCCGGGGGGGAGGATGCCCCTCGCGGGGGTCACCCTCACGTGCGGGTACTTGGCCAGGAGACCTTCCCGGTCCACGGCATAGTTGAGGGCCTGGCGGAACTCCTTGATGTTGCCGGGAGCCATGTCGTTGCGGATGGACAGGAGCTGGGTGTTCAGGAGGACGGTCTGCTCCGTATTGTTCTCCCAGTAAGGATCCGAAAGGAGCTGCTCGAGGGATTCGTTGGAGAGGGACATGGCCAGGTGCGACCGTCCCGTCCGCAGGTTATCCAGGACCTCCTCCTCATTGGAGGCGGAGTAGTCGAAAACCAGCCTGTCCACGTAGGGGACCCCGCGCTCGTGGTATTCACGGAAGCGTTCGAAGGCGATGCGGTCCGGCTTCACCTCCGCCACCTGGAAGGGACCGCAGCCCACGGGCTTCAGAATACGCATGCTGTTCTCGTCCACCACCTCACGGGGGATGAGGGACGATTCCGGCGTGGTGAGCATGGCGAGGAAGAAGGCCAGGGGTTCAAGGAGGCGCACTTCCACCGACCGGTCGCCGATGGCGTTGATACCCTTGATTCGAGGCGCCCGGCCGGCCATGTACTCATCGGCACCCACGACGGCCGAGAGGAACCACACACCCTGCTTTCCGAGCTTGGGGCTCAGAGCCCTGTGCCAGGAGAAGATGACGTCATCCGCCGTGATCCTCCTCCCGTTGTGGAAGGTGGCGTCGCGGCGGAGATGGAAGGTGTAGACCAGGCCGTCCACGCTCACGTCCCACGATTCCGCCTGGGCCGGCACCAGCTTCGCTCCGTATCCGAACCGGAGCAGCCCCTCGTTGAAATTGTGGGCCAGGACGCCGTCCCTCACGTTGTCGGCGTAGACGGGGTCGAGGTTGTAGTCGTAGTGGACGTAGCCCACCCTGAGCTCGCCCCCCGGCACGGGTCTGGGCAGCGTGAAGCTGCCGAGCTGTTCCACGAGGACGAGGGCTTCCTGCCTGAGCGTCGAGGCGGTGGCGGAGAGGTCCCGGGCCCCGCCGAGGTTCTGCTGCGATGCGCCGCTGATGGTGTCCATGGCGGTCACCATCTTCTCTCCCGCCTGGGACATTCTGATGAGGGCCTTCTGAATGCTGTCCACGGAGCCCCGGACCCTGTCCATCCCCTGGGCGATCCGCTCCCCGCCTCCGGACTGCTCGGCCATGGCCCGTTCCACGTTGTCCGTGAGGTCCTTCATGACCAGGCCCTTCTCGTTGATGAGCTTGCTCGTCTGGGCCTGCTCCCTCGTGGCCAAGGAGATCCGCTCGATGCGCTTGCTCATCTCCTCGATGGCCGCCGTGACCTGCTTGCTGCCCCGGGACTGCTCGGACGTCGCGCGGGCGATGTGGCTGATGCCCGTGCCCGCCAACTCGATGAACTGGCCGATGCGCTGGAGGTGCTCCTCGGAGGATTGGCCCAGCTTGAGCCCCTCCTCGACGCGGGCCATGCCCTCCCTCGCCACCCGGACGGCGTGCTCGACCTGGGTGTGGATGGTGGCCGTGATGGCGCCCACCTCCGCCGTGGAGGCCGTCGTGCGCTCGCTCAGGTCCCGGATCTCCTCGGCCACCACCCCGAAGCTCTTGCCGTGTTCGCCCGCCTGGGCCGCGATGATGGCCGCGTTGAGGGCGAGGAGGTTGGTCTGGTCGGCGATCTCCCGGATGACTTTCAGGATGGTGCCGATCTCCTTGGACCTCTGGCTCAGGGAATCCATCATCTCAAGGTTGGTGACCATGAAGGCGTGGATGTTTTCGAGCCCCTTCACCGTCTCCTTCACGACGGTCGTGCCCGAGGTGGAGGCCTCCGCGACCTGCCGGGAGAGGCCCTCGGTTTCCATGATGTTCTCTTCGATCTGGCCGATGGTCGCGTCCATCTGGAGCATGGCCGACGCGTTCTCGACGGCGAAGGAGGACAGGCTCTCCGTGTGCGCCGCCACCTCCTGGATGGACCGCGTCATCTCCTCGATGGAGGCGCCGATCTCGTCCACGAAGGCGGCGAGGTTGTGGGTCGAGTTGAGGACCTCGTCGCTGGAGGCTCGCATTTGGAGAATGGCGCTGCCCGTCTCCTCCGCGAAGCTAGACAGGCCGTCCACGTGCTCCACGACCTGTTCGAGGTCGCGGTCGAGCTGGCGGATGGAATCGCGTGCCTCGGTCACGGACGCCACCTGGTCCTGCACCTCCCTGAAGAGGACCCTCGTCTTGTCCGAGATGCCGCCAGACACGGTGGAGACGCTCTCGGAGGTGTCCTGGAGGTAGGTGATGAGGTTCAGGAAGGAACGGAGAACGCGGCGGAATCCCGGATAATCCTCGGTGACGGTCTCGGCACCGAGTTTCGTGCCCGCCGTCAGATCGCCCTGGGAGAGGGCGCGGAGGAGGGCGTCCAGATCTTCCCGGCTATGCTCCGCGGACCTCCTGGCCACATAGGAGTGGCCGATCCCCATAGCCAGCCCGCCCAGGACCAGGCAGAGCCAGAGTCTCCAGGTGAGCGCTTCGGCTGGCAGGAGGGCCAAGGCGAGGAGGGCGAGGAAGGCCGCATTGACAAGCCCCGCCAGCACGGGTCGCAACCAGGGCCGAATCTCCAATTCACCCTCCCACGTATGGTTCCATCATAGCGGCGGGGCGGAAGGGCTGTCAATGCGGGCCGGTGCCCCTTCGGGAGGCGGCGGCCACTCCCGGCACGCGCCGGCGCCTGGCACCAAGACTCCCTGTTCTCGGGCACTTGGGCGCGTGGACTTGCGAAAAATGCCCATCTGTCTTAAGTTTATTTGGTTAAAGCCCTGGCATTTCAGCCCATCCCAGGGCCACCCGGAGTAGGCCATGCTGCCTCGAATAGACGCGGTCATCGAGAAGGCCAAGGGGTACAACCCCAGCTCCGACTCCAAGCTGCTCCAGAAAGCCTACCTGTTCTCGGCCTACGCCCATGAGGGCCAGACCCGCCTCTCGGGCGAGCCTTACCTGATCCACCCCCTGGCCGTGACCGACATCCTCGCGGACCTCAAGGCCGATGACATCGCCCTCGTGGCGGGCCTCCTGCACGACGTGGTGGAGGACAACCACCAGGTGACCCTCGCGGAGATCGAGAAGCGTTTCGGCAAGGAGGTCGCCCACATCGCGGACGGGGTTACGAAGATCGAAGAGAAAGTCCCGCTTCAGACGCGCCAGGAAGAGGAGTGGGCCACCCTCCGAAAGCTCGTCCTCGCCATGGTGGACGACATCCGGGTCATCCTCGTGAAGCTGGC
>JAKAJA010000182.1 GCA_021814085.1 Acidobacteriota bacterium
AGCCGGCGGTCTTGTGGACCTCCCCCAGGAACTCCGTCTCCTCGCCCGCCATGATCTTGAGGAGGGTCGTCTTCCCAGAGCCGTTGGCGCCGATGACGCCGATCTTGGCGCCGTAGAAGTACCCCAGGTAGATGTCCTTGAGGACCTGCTTGGGGCCGTGGACCTTGCCCACGCCCACCATGGAGTAGATGACCTTGTTGGGTTCTTCCTGCTTGGCCATGGGTCCGTGTCCTCCTGGATCTAAGGTTTGGAGCCCGCGACCGCGGGCGCGGGCTGTCGGGAAAGGGTCCCTTCCATGTGGGCCACGACGAAGCGCATAGCGTCTGGCATGACCCGCGCCTCGCCCCTGAAGGGACGGTTGATGACGGCGATGGTGAAGAGGTTCAGACAGACGGTGCCGGCGAGGATGCCTGTCATGAGCATCTGCTTGTGGGCCTGGCGGACGGTGAAGAAGAAGCTGAATCCGATGGTGAGCGCGCCTCCGGCGATGAGGGTGAACCACATGATGGCGCCCAGGCCGCCGCGGCTGAAGATGACGCGCTCGCGGCGGGCGTCGCTCATGTCCTGAAGGCGGTCCAGGGATTTGTTGTAGAGGGCCCTGTCGCGGTCGGTGCTCGGACTCATTTGGGATTCAAGGTCCCAGATCCTCTGGTAGGCGTCCATGGAACGCTGGCTCTCCTGGCCCCTCGCCATCCTGTCCCACTCGTCCTCCACGACCGTCTTGCCGTAGGCGATGAGGGCCAGCTGAAGGGGATCCCGCTCGGCGGCGGCCATGCCCTGGGAGAAGCGGAAGATGTCGTTGAGGCAGTTGGCTTCCCGGTCCGCCACGTCCCTGGCCTTCTGGTAGTGGTCCCACGTGGTGACGACGGAGAAGGCGATGAGGACCGCGTAGAGGGTCCCCACGATCTGGATGAAGGCCGAGGCCACTGGGGTGTGCTCCTCGAGGAAATGGAGGCTCACCAGGCGTCGGACGAGGAAGATCCCGAGAAGGGACGCGGCCATGCCGCCTCCGATGATCCCGATTGCGAGGAGAAAGATGAACACGGCGCCCTCCATTCAAGGACATCGACCCCATACCCGCGGCGGATACCTCGTGTGCGATTCTAGAAGAATAAAGGCTTGCGGGGAAGGCCCCGCCCGCCCTGTGATAGACTTTGGCGCTCGGGCGCGGCCGCGCGCCCGACAACTCTGGAGTGATCATGGACACCCGGCAGATCATCCGAGAAGCCCTTTCGCCCTTGGCCATGGCCCCCGTGCCCGACGACGAGAACGTCTCCCTATTCGAAACGGCCGTCATCGACTCCTTCGGCCTCATGGACCTCATCGTGGACCTGGAGGGGAAGCTCGGCGTGAAGGTCCCCGACTCGGAGCTCGTCCCCAAGCGCTTCGAGACCATCGCCAAGATGGCCGCCTACTTCGAGGCCAGGGTCAAGTAAGAAGATTTCACCACGGAGGCACGGAGACCACGGAGGAAGGATTTTAGGTCAGAGAACAAGACGGTGGGGCACTCTCCTGATGGAACCAGGAAACACATGAAACAGGGATCTATTCGGTTGGCTTCATCCTCACCCAAGAATTTCTTCTTAGCCCTTCTTGGTGTCCTCCGTGTCTCCGTGGTGAGGTGCTTTTGAGCCGAGGGATAGTGATGGTCAACGTCCTGGGATTCGGGCATTACGTGCCCGAGGGCAAGATCACCAACGAGATGCTGGAAGAGGAATTCGGCCTCGAACCTGGCTGGATCGTCTCCATGTCAGGGATCAAAGAGCGCAGGGCCGCGGCGCCCGAGGAGACGGTGGACGTCCTTGCCCACCGCGCGGCGCTGGACTGCCTCGACCGCGCAGGGCTCCAGCCCTCGGATCTGGGCGGCATCATCGTGGGGACGGGCACCCCCTCCCGCCAGTTCCCCGGCGTCTCCGCCGGACTGCAGCGCAAACTTGGCGCACAGAACATCCCGGCCTTCGACATCCACCTCGCGAGCGTGGGGGGCCTCTTTGCCCTCGCCGCCGCCGTGGACCTCTGCCCGCGCTACGGCCCCATCCTCGCCGTGGGCGCCGAGCGCATGACCGAAATCATGGCGCGAGAACCCCGCGCGAAAGAGACGGCCATCCTCTTCGGCGACGGCGCGGGGGCGTGCGTCGTGTCGCCGGGCGAGGGCTCGCTGGAGGTGGTGGACATCCGCGTGCAGAGCGACGCAACCTTCGCGGAAGCCCTCCACATGGAGTTCGGCGGCACCCTCCACATGGAGGGACGAACCGTCATCCTCCAGGCCAACCGCAAGCTCCAGACCGTATTGTCGGGCCTTCTGGAGAAGCACCGTCTCACCGCGGCGGACGTGGATCTCTTCATATTCCACCAGGCCAACCTGAACCTCCTAAGGCAGGTGGGGCGGGCCCTCCAGATCCCCGAGGAGAAGGTCTTCGTGAACTTGGACCGCTACGGAAACACCTCCGCCGCGTCCCTCTTCATCGCCGCCTCCGAGGCCCAGGAGGCCGGCAGGATCGTGCCCGGCGCCACCGTCGTCATGGCCGCCTTCGGGGCGGGCATGAGCTGGGGCGCCGCGCTCCTCAAGAGAAAATAGAAGAATTCACCACGGAGACACGGAGGGCACGGAGGAAGAACAGAGCAAATTCTCCTTGTGTCAAGTGATAGAGAATTTGTGAAAAGAAGACCCGCCTTCAGCCGGGCGACACGTCCTACTCTTCTTCAGCGATAGTATTTTTTTCGAGAAGAGAATTCTCCTTTTCATTTCTCCGTGTGCTCCGTGCTCTCCGTGGCGAGCTTCTCTCTATTTCCCGTTCCGCCTCTCGCCGTATTCGGCGCAGCCCTGTTCGAGGGCGTCCACGAGCAGTTTGGAGATATAGTCCGCGCCCACTGGAGTGGGATGCGTAAGGTCGCCCGTCACGAGGCGGTTTTCGCGGGCGTGCCAGCGTGCCATGGTCCCTTCCCCTCCCATGGCCTTGTAGGTATCGAAGAAGGCGCACCCCATCTCCTCCGCCACGGCCCGCTGGGCGTCCACGAGCTTGGGGATGGCGGGCAAGGTGACGATCTGGCCCGCGGGGTCCCGTGTTCCGCGGTCCATGGGCGCCATGAGAAGGATGGAGGCCTCCGGCACCGTGCGCCTCACGCGGCGCACGACCTCGCGGTAATCCGCGGCGAACATGTCCTTCGGGAAATACCCGTAGGTGCTCTCGTTGGTCCCGTAGTTGAGGATGACGAGGTCCGGCGCCCGCTCCCTCAGGTTCTCTTCCCAGTCGTCCCTATTCAGGAGAGTCAGGAAGTGGGCCGTTCCCCCGCTCGCTCCCACGGAATCGTAGACGACTCCCGGCAGGTCGCGCTCGAGGGCGACTCCGTAGAGGCTCACTTCGCCGTCGCCCTTCGGATGGAGGGTGAGAACGTGGCGGCCGTCGGGGACCGGAATGTCGCGCACGACCGCAGCCCGTGGAGACGCGGACGTGATAATTTCAAAGGGCGTCCCGCCGTCCACCGAGGCGAGGAGGGTGCCTCCGTGCTCGGTCGTGCAGAAGTACACCTTGAAGTGGGACACGGCTCTGCCCAGGCCGCGGCTCACCGTGGCCACGCGGCAGACGGCCGAGGGCGAGGAGCTGACGAAGGCGACGCCGTTCAACCCGCACCGGCCCGTCCCACCGTTGCCGAAGAGCGGAGAACGGGGCCGCCAGCCGGCGGAGTCGAGGATCACGCCGTAGTGGTAGTACCAGTCCCAGGGCCGTCCCGGCATGGTCCAGCCGTGGCCGGCGTCGCCGTACAGCGACTGGAGGCGCTCCCGGGCACCACCAGAGATGAGATCTCCCACGATGGGCGAGTCGCCCAGGTGGACGATGCGGGTCACGGCTCCCGGCTGGAGCGCGCGCGTGTTCAGCAGGCTGGTGTAGAAATGGCCCATGGCTCCGGAGGGATCCTCGATGGTCCCCGTGCCCGAGAGGCCTGAGAGGACGCTTTGCGAGGCCTGCATATACGGGAAGGGGTTGGGGCCCACGAGAGCCGGTTCGGACTCCGTGACCCGCCGCAGGGCCGCGAGGGCGTCCGCCACGTCCGCGCGCGCCAGGGGCCGCAGGGGCGGGGGGGCGATGGGCTCCATCTCCTCCTTCCAGACCAGCAGGCGGACCTGGGGCCGGAGGTCCGCCGAGGCCCCCGCGCGGACGGGCCTGAAGCGGGAGAGCCCGGGCACCGCATAGGTCAGGGCCGCCAGGAGGGCCAGCGCCCCCAGCACGCGCCAAGGTTTGCTCGGGCGGGCGAGGACCCTTTCACGCGCCCCGACTGGAACGGCAACCGCCGTCGCGGCCACGATCACAGGCGGAGTCTGCGGGACAGGAGGATCAACATGCGTCGGGGGGACCTCCGGCGGCGGTACCGAGGCCGGCGGCGGTTCAGGGACGGTCACCGCCTCCTGCACGGCAGATTCGGGCACCTCGATGGGAGCCGGTCCTGTCGGCACAGCGGTGATGGGCGCGGGTTCCTGGGCCTGCGGGAGGATCTCGTACGGGGCGGCTTCCACCTCTTCCGAGCGGATAGCCCGCTTGGCGGACGTGGAGGACTTCTTCCCTGCCCCGCTCTTTCTGGCCTGGCCCTGTCGTCTTTTGGTCCTCTTCTTCTTGCCGGCAGCCATCGCGCGCCTCAGTAGCTGAAATAGATGAAGGGGGCGGGCGCCGTGCCCGCGGCCATGCGCACCGCCACGAAGACCGCCGCCAACGCCGCAACCTGCGCGTAGGCCGGCAGGGCCACGAAGCGGTCCGTGGCCTTCTTGAACCATCCCTCGGGGAGCCACTGGGGGATCAGCCCCGCGGCCAGGGCGAAGAGGATGGGGAAGCCGATGTTGCCCCACCCGAGGCTCATGCGCCCGAGGCGCTCGAAGATCTGGCCCGCCTGGGCCACGGTCGCGCAC
>JAKAJA010000183.1 GCA_021814085.1 Acidobacteriota bacterium
CTCAGAGCCTTTGTCCCTGGACAGCGCCGCCCGCCCTGACCGACGCAGGCCTTGGCGCTATTTCGATCTCGTGTCCACGGCGACCTGGACGGAGAGGCCGACGCGGAGCCTGTGCTCGGGGTCCGTCGTCGGATCGATCCTGATCTTCACGGGGAGGCGCTGGACGACCTTCACCCAGTTGCCCGTGGCGTTCTCCGGGGGGAGGAGGGAGAAGGCGGCCCCCGTCCCCGCGCTGATGCTGTCCACGACCCCCGTGTACTCCTTGCCCTTGTCGATGTCCGCCGTGAGGGTCACCTTCTGGCCCGGGCGGATGTTGGTGAGCTGAGTCTCCTTGAAGTTCGCCTCCACCCAGATCTCCTTCAGGTCGAGGGGGACGACGGCACACAGGGGCTGTCCCGCGGCCACCACCTGCCCCGCCTCGCTCATCTTCCGGCTGACGATGCCCGTGGCTGGCGCGACGATGGTGCAGTAGGAACGCTGGAGTTGGGCCTGGTCGAGCTGGGCCTTGGCGGTCTCGGTCTTCTTGCGGCTCACTTCCAGCCCGGCCGTGCCGTAGGACACTGCTTTCTCCGCGGCGGTCAGCTGGGCGCTCGCCACGGCCTGCCCGGCCACGGCCTGGTCGTACTTCTGCTTGGGGATGGACTGCCGCTCGTAGAGGGCTTTGATGCGGTCCAGGTCCTGAGCCGCCAGCTGGAGCTGGCTCTTGGCCGCCGCCACCTGGGCCTTGGCCTGGGCGATGTTCGCCTCTTTCACGGCACAGTCCGCGGTAGCTTCGTTGACTTTGGCTTCGGCCTTGATCACCGCCGCGTCGTAGTCCCTCGGGTCGATAGTGGCGATGGTCTGGCCGGCCTTCACGGCTTCGTTCTCCCGGGCCTCTAGGGTTTTCAGGGTTCCCGGGATGCGGGAGGCCACCGAGTAGATGTCCCCCTTCACGTAGGCGTCCTCCGTCTCGATGTGCCACTGGGCGTGGCGCCACCGGAAGTATCCGAAGACGGCCGCGGCGAGGACGAACAGGGCGAGGATCAGCAGGGCGACCCATTTTCGATTCATGGCCATGTCTTGTCTCCTAACAGGCCGCCGGACGCCGGCTGGCTCTGGATGATCACGGGGACACCTTCTCGGGGTTCGACAGCCCCATGGCGGGGGCGGTCCCCGCCTCGTAGAAGGACGGGAGGTCTTCTCCCATGGCGGCGAGGAGGGCCGCCTGTCTGGCGTAAGCCTGGTAGTGCATGCGCACCACCTGCCACCGGCTCTCCGCGAGGACGGATTCGGCGTCGAGGACATCGGTGGTCCGCGCCAGGCCTTCCTTGTACTGATCCTCGATGATGCGCAGGTTTTCCTCGGAGGCCGCCACGTTGGCCCGGGCCGTCTCCACCTGCCTGAGGGCCTCATTGAAGTCGCGGAGGGCCTGCGCCACGGCGATGCTCACGCCACGCTTGGCCTCCTCCTCCTCCCGATTGGCCTTCTCCACCTCGTCCCTGGCCTGGCGGACCTTGGCGGCCCTCGCTCCCCCGTCGAAAACATTCAGGGAAAGGCCGATGAAGAGGGCGTTCTGGTTGGGATAGAGGAGGTATTCATTCTGCTGGTAGTTGTGGGCCAGCTCCGCCACGACGTTGGGGTAGTAATCCTTCCGGCGCAACTCCACGGCCTGTTCGAGGCCATTCACCTTCTCGGCCAACGCGCGGACGCTCTCGTTGTGGTCCACGGCTCGGGCGCGGCAGGCCTCCTCGTTCCAGGGGATCGGGGGGGGCGGCGGAAGACCGTCGGGGAGGGCCACGGGCGCCGTCGGGTCCAGGCCAAGGTCCTTGTTAAGTGCTTCCTGGGATGTGGCGCAGGCGTTCTCCAGGGTGGAGGCCTGATCTCCCACGGAGCGGATGGCAACTTCCGTCCGCAGGAGGTCGTTTCGGGCCACCATGCCTTGATCGAAGAGGTCTTTCACCACGCGGTGGTAGTCCTCCAGGGCCTTGCGGCGCTGGTCGAGGACGACCCGCTGGCCCCGCAGGGAGAGGAGGGTCACGTAGCGGTCGGCCACCTCGGCCTGGGCCCGACGGACCTCGCTGGCCCCCTTGAGCCCCACGGCGGACTCCCTAGTCCTGCTCGCGGAGAGGGCCGTGGAGCGCTTGCCTCCGTCCCACACGAGCTCCCGGACGGAGAGGTTGAACTGCCAGTAGGCCTGCTGGGAGGACGGGAAGATGACGGGCCCGGCCACGAAGAAGGGCTGGTTGTCCAGGTTCATGTGCCCCCCGTTGAGGGTCACCTGGGGGTAGTAGCTCGTCTTGATCTGGGCCGTGTCTTCCCTGGCGATGGCCAGGTCGAGGCGCGCCGTATCCGCGGACAGGGAGGCCTTCGCCGCAAGCCGGAGTGCCTCCGGGAGGGTGAGGACGGTTTGCGCGGCGACGGGGACGAGCCACAGAAGGGCTGCCGCGGCCAGGGCGCCCCTGATGGGCCTCACGGCCGCGCCCCGAGCCCGAAGAGGAAGGTGTCCATGGTCCTGCTCACACACGTTTCGATCTCCTCCTCCGGCCGGTGCCGGGAAAAGTAGTGGAGGGAGGCCTCCCACGCGTTGAGGCAGGCCTGAACGAGGAAGTCCGGGTCCAGGGGCTCGAGCGCCCCCGACTTGACGCATTCTTCAAGGATGCCCTTCAGTCGCTTCTGTTCATCCCTGTAAATCCTGTGGAGAAAGGGCCTGAACCGCGAGGCGCAACCCCAGTCGTAGTGCTGGCGCTCCCTGAAAAAGACCGTGAAGAAGGCCGGGGCTTCGGTGAAGGCACGGGTCTGGATGCGTGCCATGATCCGCAGGCGTTCGATGGGATCGGCGACCCCCTCGAGGGCATCGTCGAGCATCTTCTGGATGCGGCGCACCCGGACTTTGATGAGGGTCTCATAGAGGAGCTGTTTGGAGGCGAAATGTTCGTAGAGGCCCTGCATGCCGATCTGGGCCTCCGCCGCCACCTCCTGCATGGTGGCCTCGTCGAAGGTCTTCCGGCCGAAGACCCGCTCCGCCGCACTCAGGAGCAGCTCCCGCCGCTGCTCCCTCTCGATCTCCCTTCTGGTGGCCGTGTCGGTCATCGTGGAACTTTATATTCCATATTCGGAACATACATTCTGATCATCCTCCTGTCAAGGGCTACACTCCCCGTCGTCTGGCGGCCCCGGGGCCGAATCACCAAAAAGGCCCTTTCCGACCCCTGCGGACAAGCCCTCTAACTACCTCAGCATGAGGAACTAACCCGCCACGAACGTTACCGGCAGTTGGCCTTTTCCCCCACCTCATATTTGACCTGAATTTCCGCTTGACATCCCCCCGTCGCTGGGCCCCATACTTGGCTCTAGTTACTAGGGGATTGTTCACCGAGACCGTTTCAAGACGTGACGACGGGGTCCGAGGGAACCAGTCCGGTGGTCTTCCCTCCCATGCAGGTCCGCCCGCGGATCGGCCGCGGGATGAATGGCAGGTTCCGGGGGCTTGGCCTCCGGGCGGTCGCAACTGTTGGAGGTGCAGATGTCCAAACTCAAGGAAACGCTGGCGAAGCAGATTCCCGCCATGCGGAACGACATCAAGGCGTTCGTCAAAGAGCACGGTGAGAAGGTCATAGGCGAGCTCACCATCGGAGCGGCCTTCGGCGGCATGCGCGGCCTGAAGGCCATGGTGTGCGACACGTCCGAGGTCCCGCCGGACAAGGGCCTCATCATCCGCGGCATTCCCATCGCCCAGTTGACGGACAAGCTGCCCGAGGAGATCTTCTGGCTCCTCTGCGTCGGCACCCTCCCCACGGCCGACGAGGTCAAGGACCTCCAGGCGGACCTGAAGGCTCGCGCCAAGAAGATCCCCGCCTACGCCTTCAGCGTCCTGGACGCCATGCCGAAGGACTCGCACCCCATGTGCCAGCTCGACACGGCCATCCTGGCCCTGGAGCGTGAGTCCGCGTTCCGCGCGCGTTACAGCGAGGGCATGAAGAAGGACGAGTACTGGGAGCCCATGCTCGAAGACTCCCTCAACATCCTGGCGTGGATGCCCGAGATCGCTGCCTACATCTACCGCAAGAGCTTCGACAAGGGCCCGCGCATTCCCGCCGACCCGAACCTGGACTGGGGCGGCAACTACGCCCACATGCTGGGTATCCCCGATCCCACGGGCGAGTTCAAGAACCTCATGCGCCTCTACCTCACCCTGCACAGCGACCACGAGGGCGGCAACGTCTCGGCCCACACCTGCCACTGCGTCGGCTCGGCCCTCTCCGATGCCTACTACTCCGTCTCTGCTGGCCTGAACGGCCTGGCGGGCCCCCTGCACGGCCTCGCCAACCAGGAGTGCCTGGCGTGGATTCTGGAGACCATGGAGAAATTTGGCGGCGCCCCCACGGAGGAGCAGCTCTCCAAGTACGCCCAGGACACGCTGAATTCCGGCAAAGTGGTGCCCGGTTACGGCCACGCCGTGCTTCGCATCACGGATCCGCGCTTCGACGCCTTCCACGCCTTCGGCGCCAAGGTCTGCCCGGATGACCCAGCTTACAAGACCATGGCTCGCGTCTTTACGGTGGTCCCCGAGGTCCTCAAGCAAGTCCAGAAGATCAAGGATCCCTGGCCGAACGTCGACGCGGCCTCTGGCTGCCTCCTCTACCATTTCGGCATGAAGGAGTTCAGCTACTACACCGTGCTCTTCTCCGTGAGCCGCACCATGGGCATGGCGTCCCAGCTGGTCGTCGCCCGCGCCTGGGGCGAAGCCATCGAGCGCCCCAAATCCATGCCCACGGAGTGGTTCAAGAAGCAGGCAGCGAAGTAATCGAGTCAACGAGCCAACGAGTCAACGCGTCAACGCGTCAACGAATGAAGGGCGGGGCGAAAGTCCCGCCCTTTTCTTTTGTTCAATCCGGGACACGTTGTTTAAAGGAGCGTTCC
>JAKAJA010000184.1 GCA_021814085.1 Acidobacteriota bacterium
GCGCTTCCCCTTCAGATCGAGGGTTTCGCCAGAAGGCGCGGAACTCAGCCGCACCACGATGTCCACATCCTCGGGCGCTCTTCCGCTGACCCCAAGCAGGTCGCCGTGAAACCCGCTCGTGATCAGGATCTCCGGCTTGTCGATCCGCAGGGTGATGCCCTGTCCAACCGGGGCCGAATCAACCCCTACCGCTGCCACCGGAAGGAGCACGGCGAGTGCCAAGAAGGCCGGCAGTAAGCGCGCGCCCATCACCGTCCCCCCGGCGCCATGAGGAAGTGCGACGGCAGGACGAGCAGATCGTCCAGCATCTTGGCCGAGAGGGCCAAAAGAAGGAGGGCCAGTACAACTTTCAGCTGGTCGCCCCTGAGTATCCTGCCCGCCCGGACCCCCGCCTGAGCACCCGCCGCGGCACCGATCAGGAGGCCGGTGGCGAGAAAGGCGTCCACGCTGTGGTTCATGGTCGCCTGCATGACCGTGACCGAAGCGGAGGTAAACAGCATCTGAAAAAGACTTGTCCCGACCGCCAGGCGCATGGGGACGGCAAGGAAATAGGACATGGCGGGGATCAGGAAGAATCCTCCGCCAACCCCCAAGAGGGCCGACAGCACGCCGACGATGCCCCCCAGGATGAGGGGGGCGAAGGCGCTCGTCGTCACGTCTGAAGCGGGGAAAGACGTGCGCAGCGGAAGCCGCTGGAGGAGGCGGTAGCCCAGCGTCTCCCTTCGGACGTCCTCTTCACCCTTGACCCTGTCGGTAAGCCCCTCCACAAATAGCACCACTCCCATCGTGGCGAGGAGTGCTATGTAGCCGAGCACGATGAACACGTCCGCGTTTCCCCTGCCGCGCAGGGCCTTGACCAGGAACGTGCCCGCTGCCCCGCCGGCCACGCCGCCCGCGAGCATATACGCGCCCAGTTTCATGTCTACGGTGCGGGCCTTGATATGGGCAAGGGTTCCCGATGCGCTGGCCCCCACGATGGCGTTGGTGCCCGAAGCGGCCGCGATGACGGGATCTATCCCCAGCATCATGAGGAGCGGCGTCAGGAGGAACCCGCCTCCCACTCCCAAGAGGCCCGAAAGGACCCCGACCAGCGCGCCGGCGCCCACGAGAGCCAGTGTGCTGATGCTCGTTCCCGCCACGGGCAGAAAAAGGTCCATGCAGCTCCCCCAGATACTCCCCTTGCCTTCGGGGCATGGGCGGCGGCGCGCCCCGCAGTTCCCGCGGCTCTCTTGGCCCACCGCCTGTGACATTGGACCGTCCCAGGCCCGTCCGTCAAGTCGGGTGGCGCGGAAAACCGGCATAGGTGTCGGCGGGAGAAGGCGGACAGCGGGTTGCGTCGTCCCAGGACTCAGACGAAGCTCGACGATTCTCAATCGATCATCAGCATGACCCCGTCCTAGGTCAGAATATGCATCACGGGCGGTTATAAATATTTGATAGCAATCGAAAAACGTCTTGTACAGGGTGAAATGCCCCTGAGCGTTTATGATCCTATTACTCCTAGCGGACAAGTAGGAGTAAGGGTCTTATAATTCGTGGCATGAAGCTCTCGACGAGGGCGCGTTACGCGCTCAGGTTGATGCTGGATGTGGCCAAAAACGGAGGAGAAGATGCGCCCGTGAGTTTGGCCGCGGTGGCGAAACACACGAAGATCTCCCGCAAGTACATGGAACACCTCGCGAGGGACCTGAAGAACCGGCGGCTCCTTCGGGGCGTCTGCGGCAAACAGGGCGGATACCTGCTCGCGAAGCCGGCCGCGGAGATCACCCTTCGGGAGATCATCGAAGCCGCCATCGGGCCCATCAGCATACTGGATTGCCTCCAGGATCCCGGGATATGCATGCTGACGGACGAGTGCGAATGCCGGCCCGTATACAACTTGATGAACCAGCGGATCATCAGCGTGCTGGAGGAATTCACCCTTGCGGACCTTCGAGATCCGCTGCTCAAGAAAGGCATTCAGACCAAACTCGTAGCGTCATCTTCAACTTCCCTGGGGGGTACGGATGGCAGAACAGTCGGTCGGGGGGAAGGTACTCAAGCTCGTCAAAGGTGACATCACGGACATGGAGGTGGAGGCTTTCGTCTTCTATGCGAGGCCGGACCTCAAGTTGGGTACGGGCTTTGGCGGCGCCATCGCCCAGCGCGGTGGTCCTTCCATCCAGGAAGAACTCAACCGCGCGGGCTCGCTTGGCGTGGGCGGCGCCCTCGTCACCGGAGCGGGAAACCTCAAGGCGAAGCGCATCATCCACGCCGTCGGGCCTCGCCACCATGAGCCTGAGGAGGAAGCAAAACTCAGGCAGGCCGTGCGGAGCGCGCTGAGGGCGGCCGAGGAGGCCGGTCTCAAGCAGGTCGCCTTTCCTGCCATGGGAGTGGGCTTCTACGGGGTTTCCCTGGACCTCTGCAGCACGGTCATGCTCAAGGAGATCCGCGACTACCTCAAGAAGGAGACTCCTCTTAAAGAAGTGGTGCTCTGCGTGCTGGACAACCGCGAACTGGTGCCTTTCGAGAAGCGGTTCAAGGCATTGAGCGAGGGAGACAGGCCATGACCGAAAGCGCTTTGCTTCACTTCACCGAGCACCGCCTTCAGGAAGTGGCACTCGCGTTCATGGCGGTGGTCTACATCCTCCGCCTCAGGTGGATGTTCTCCTTCAAGTTCGGCAAGGAGCGCCAGGCCTTCACGGGGAAGGGAAGCACAGACAATCGCCGGAGGGCCATCGCCTACTCCATGTTCAACGCCGCCATGCCATGGGCCATGGAGAGCACCCGGCGGAACGTTTTCTTCTGGGTGCAGTTCGTCATCTTCCACATGGGCGTCGCGCTTGCCATCACCCTATCCTTCATCATTCCCTACACGCCCAAGCTGCTCGGGCCCACATGGGTCGTGAGGGTCTTCCAAGTGGTGATCGGGGCGGCCTGCCTCGTGGGTCTGGCCAGGATCGTCCGCCGGATCGCCCGCCCTTACGTGAGGGCCATCAGCACGCCCGACGACATCTTCTCGCTCGCCCTGCTCACCGTCTGGTTCTTCTTCGGAACCCTCGCGGCACCCAACGCGCCCGAGGTCGCCCGGTGGCCGCTGCTGGCCTTTTTCATCCTGACCGCGTTCTTCCTCGTCTACGTACCCTTCAGCAAAATCTCCCACTATCTCTACTATCCCTTCGGACGTTATTTCCTGGGCAGGACCATGGGGCACCGAGGCGTGTTTCCCTTGGAGCGTGGGTCCAACGCGACCCCCGCGGTTAATCGGTGAGGAGACGGAATGAGCGTTGAGAGATCGCATAGAGCCCAGAAGCTCATCGAGAGGCTTCCGCAGAAGCTCTCGCGGCCCGTGGTGACCTCGCTTGTCGCGTGCGTCCATTGCGGCCTGTGCACCGAGTCCTGCCACTACGTCCTAGCGAACCCAGGCGATGTCACCTACGCGCCCGCTTACAAGGCCGACCGCATCCGGAAGATATTCAAGCGGCACGTGGACTGGACGGGGCGCGCCATCCCCTGGTGGGTCGGCGCCAAGAGCGTATTCACCGACGAGGAGCTGGAGGAACTCAAGGACATCGCCTTCGGCAAGTGCACCAACTGCCGCCGCTGCACACTCAACTGCCCCATGGGGGTGGATTTCGCGGTCCTCAACCGCATGACGCGGGGCCTGCTCGTGCACGTGGGGGTGATGCCCGAGGGCGTCGCGGTTGTGAGCAAGGACCAGTGGGAAATCGGCAACCAGATGGGCGTGCTGAAGGAGGACTACCTCGAAACCATCGAGTGGATGTCCGACGAGCTGGTGGCGTCGGTGGGCGACTCCGGCGCGGCGATCCCCATCGACAAGCCCAACGCCGATGTCGTCTATTCCATCAATCCGCGCGAGGTGAAATACGACCCGCGCACCATATCGGACGCGGCCAAGATCTTCTACTACGCCGGAGAGAACTGGACCATGCCCAGCGAGGGCTGGGACATGACGAACTTCGGCCTTTTCTCCGGAGACGACGAATTAGGAGGCGCGGTGGCCCGGCACCTCTTCGAGAAGGTCTCGGAGCTCAAGGGAAAGAAGCTGGTCATCTCGGAGTGCGGCCACGGCTACCGGTCCACGCGGTGCGAGGGCCAGAACTGGGCGGGCATGGACCTCGACTTCGACATGGAGAGCTCCATCATCACCATGCTGCGCTACATCCGCGAGGGCCGGATCAAGGTGGACCGGCTGAAAAACGACATCTCGGCCACGTTCCACGACTCGTGCAACAACGGCCGGAGCTGCGGGATGTTCGAGGAGCCCCGCGAGCTCCTGAAGATGGTCGTGACGGACTTCCGGGAGATGTATCCCAACAGGGCGGAGAATTTTTGCTGCACCGGGGGCGGCGGTGCCATGTCCATGTCCGAGTACGCGCCTCGCCGCCTCAAGTCGGCCAAGATCAAGGCAGACCAGCTCAAGGCCACGGGCGCCAAGTATGTCGTCACCTCCTGCCACAACTGCGTGGACGGGCTGACCGACCTCATCAAGCACTACAAGCTCGACATGAAGGTCACCCAACTCGTGAATCTCGTGGCCGAGGCCCTCGTGCCAGAGGAGTGCAGGGCTCACGTGGACATGAAGGCCAGGGTTTCCGATCACGTCCTTGCGGGCAAAACGATCCTGGTGGTGGACGACGAGGCGGACATCCGCGCCTTCCTGACCGCCATCCTTGAAGACAACGGGGCGAAGGTGGTCCAGGCCCAGGACGGCGACGAAGCCCTCGCGATGGCCAAGGAGCACACACCGGACCTCATCACCCTAGACCTCTCCATGCCGGGCAAGAGCGGCGTGGAGGTGTTCATTGCCCTGCGCGAGGACCCTAAACTCCAGCACCTCGCCGTATGCGTCATCACGGGCAAGCCCGAGATGCGGAAGT
>JAKAJA010000185.1 GCA_021814085.1 Acidobacteriota bacterium
GGCTTCGCATGACGGCGTTGGCCTCCCTAGAAAGGGCACCACCCTGTCGTCGGTCGGCCGCCTTGTCCTGCTCGCCCGGCGCCGCGCGCGCGGCCGCGCCCTATTTGTGAGATGGGCTCTAGTGTTGAGCTGAAACACTCCGGAAACAACGGGCTTTCTGTTCTTCCTTACTCACCTACTTACCTACTTACCTACTCACCTCGTCACCCGCTCCCCGCTCCCAGCTCCCCGCTCCCGGCAGTTCTTGCGAAACGCCCAGAAATCCTGTAAGATGAAGTCTTTGCCCGTGGGAGGAACGGCCTGATGAACGTGCTCAAGACAATGCGCAACATGAGTTCACTGAAAATCCTGCTCTGGATCATCGTCATCTCTTTCGTCGCCGCCATGTTCACCGTCTGGGGCGGCGGCGGCGGGAGTTCGAGCGGGACAGGCCGGACCTGGCTCGGCGAGGAATACGCGGTGAAGGTGGGAAGCAGGACCCTGCCACCCGCGGTATTCAGGTTGCAGTACCGATTCTACGTGGAGCGCATCAAACAGATGCTGGGCGACAGCTACCGGGAGGACTTCACCCGGGGCGCCTCCAAAACCGTGGCCGACGGCATGGTGACTCAGCTCATCCTCGCGGACATGGCCAAGGACTACGGCCTCATGGTGAGCGACCAGGAACTGGCGGCGGGCATCCAGCGGATCTACGGCTTCAAGGACCCCAAGACCGAGTACCCGGCCCTGATCTCCCGCATGGGGGTCACGGCGGAGGAATTCCAGACCCTCCTCCGGTACGAACTGCTGAGCCAGAAGCTCAGCGACCTCCTGTCTGATTCCGTATATCTCTCGGATGCCGAGCTGAAGAGGCTCTACACGGAGGAGAACGAGGGGGCCAAGGCGATGGTGGCGGTGGTCTCGAGCCGCAACCTCCTGGCGAAGGTGGGGCCCATCAGCGACGGTGAGGCGCAGGCCCGTTACGAGCGCGACAGGGCCTCCTTCCAAATCCCCGAGAAGAGGGCCGCGGAGTTCATCACGGTCTCCCTGAATGCCATCCGAAGCACCATGAAGGTGGACGACGCCCAGGTGAAGGCCTACTACGATGCCCACAAGGCGGAGTTCTCGACCCCCTCCACGGAGCGCCGGGCGAGCCACATCCTCATCAAGGTGGATGAGAAGGCCCCCGCCAGCGAGGTGGAGGCGGCGAGAAAGAAGGCCCAGGACATCTACGCCAAGGCCAAGGCCGGCGCCGACTTCGCCGCCCTCGCCAAGGAATTCAGCCAGGACGGCTCCGCTTCCAACGGCGGGGATCTGGGCTGGTTCTCCCGCGAGCGCATGGTCAAGCCCTTCTCCGACGCCGTCTTTGACCAGGCCAAGGCGGTGGGCGAGGTGGTGGGCCCCATCCAGAGCCAGTTCGGCTTTCACGTGATCAAGCTCACGGGTATCGGGGGCGAGATCAAGCCCTTCGATGAGGTCAAGGCACAGGTCCGACAGACCATCCTCTTTAAGGACCCGACTTTTACGGACAAGCTGAACAAGACCCTCACCGAGGCCGAGCAGGCCATCACCGCCGCCAAAGACGACGCGTCGCTCAAGGCCGCGGCCACCAAGTATGGCCTATCCATTACCCCGCTGACCCAACCCATCTCCAAGGACGACCCCATTCCCGGCATCGGCAGGGACAAAGCCATACAGGATGCCGTGGCCAAGGCTGCCCAGGGCCAGTGGTCCGAGGCGCTGAAAACGCGCGACGGCATCGTGCGGTTCAAGGTCACATCCGTGATCGCCGCCCACCCCGCCAAGTTCGATGAGGTCAAGAACCAGATCGTGAAGGACCTGCGGGACGAGAAAGCCCTCGCCATGGCCCATGTCCAGGCCCAGGCGCTGGCCGCCTCCGCCAAGGACGCGGCTAGCCTGGAGAGCGAGGCCAAGAAGGCCGGATACGCCGTCCAGCAGTCCGATTTCCTCAAGGCCTCCGACCCGATCCCCTCGGCGGGGAAGGCCCCGGAGGTGAACAAGGCTCTCCTGGCCGCCAAGGCCGGCACCCTCGTCGGCCCCATCCAGGCGCCAAACGCATGGGTCGTCGCCTTCGTGACCGAACACAAGACCGCCGACATGCAGAAGTTCGCCCAAGAGAAGGACAGCTTCGCCCGCACCCAGCGCCAGAAGTCCTCTCAGGATGTGATGGACGATTACGTGGCGCGCAGGCGGGCCGCCCTGGAGAAGGACAACAAGATATCCCTCAACCAGGATCTCATGAAGCAGATGGATCCCGCCTCCGGACGCCAGGAGGGGTAATTTGGTCGACCTTCGCCCGTGGTCTCTGGGGCTCGCACTCGCCCTCCTCGGGCTCGGGCTGGAGGCGCAGGTCGTCACGCCGAGCGAGGGCATCCGCCTCGACATCCCCGCGGATTGGGAGCCGGTCCTGTGCAAGGGCCGGCTCTATGTGTTTTCAAGCGAAGGCCGGAACCAGATCCTCTCGCCCGGTGACGAGGCGCCCCAGTGCGACCCCGTCCACTTCTCCCCCGCCCTCCAACCCGTCTGCGGTCCCGAGGGCCCGCTGGCACTCGATCGGGAGGGCAACCTCTGGCAGCTGGGCCCCGGTTTCCCCAAGACGATTCAGGCGGGACTGAAGGATGCGGTGGGACTCTGGGCCGAGGCCTCGGGGCCGGCCATCCTCTTCAGAAACCGCCTCGTGCGACCGAACGGCCAGCCCGTGACACTCCCATTTGACGCCCTGGGGGGCAATCCGCTTCCCGACGGCGGCGCCTGGGTATGGGGCGCATCCGAGGCGGCCCGCGTGGGCCCCGCCGGAGACTTGCGATGGACGTGGAGCCCGCCCTCGGGAGCGCCGGGGCCAGCCGCCCTGGACTCGGGAACGATCCTCGCGGGGACCTCCTCCGGCTCCCTCCTGTTCCTTCGGGATACCGATGGGAAGCAGCGATTCGCATACAGGGGAGGCGGTTCGACCCCCTCGCCCCCCGTGATTTCGGGCGGACTGGTGATCTGGTCCTCCTCGGACCACTTCGTCAGGGCCGTTCGTATCAAGGACGGGCAGCTCGCATGGCAGTTCCGCGGGCTGGGACGCCCCGTCTTTGGACCCTTCCCCGTAACCGCCGGGTTGCTCGTAGCCGAGTCGGGAGGGAACCGGCTCATCATCCTGGAGCCCGCCACCGGGAAAGATCTCTGGACCTGGCCGCTCCCATCGGGGGCAATGCTGAAGGCCCCGGCGGCCTCCGGCGAGACGGCCGCCGTTCTGGCCTGGGACGAGTCCAGCACCCCCCTCCTTTTCTCCCTCAAGCTCCCCCTCAAGCTGCCCATCAAGGCGGCCCCTTCGAAGTCCCAGAAACAGGGAAACGCGCCGTGAGGCCCCACCCCATCTGGGTCACGGTCGATGCCGAGGCCAGCCTTATGGGGGTGCAGGCCTTTCTCAGGGAGGCCCTCCCATGGGGTGTCATTCTCTTCGCGCGGCATCTGAAGAGCCCCGAGCAGGTCCGGGAATTGAACGACTGCATCCACGGAGCCACCGCGGGATGGAGGCCGAGGATCGCCCTGGACCAGGAGGGGGGACGGGTGAACCGACTCTCCGCGCTGGGCATGCGATTCCCCTCCGCCGCGGATCTGTCGGGGGATCCCGCGAGGGCGGAGGAGCTTGCCCTTGAAATGGGGGGACACCTGAAAGACCTCGGCTTCGACGTGGATTTCGCCCCCGTGGCCGACCTGGGGCCGGCCTTCCCGGGAACGGGCTTGGAGGGGCGCGTCTACGCGGACGACGCGGAGGGCGTGACGGCCTGCTGCGGAGCCTTCCTGAAGGGCCTCGCGCGGGCGGACGTGGAGGGTTGCCTCAAGCACTTCCCGGGGCTGGGCGGTTCAGGCGTGGACAGCCACCAGAGCCTCCCCACCTTGGAAGGCGACGGGACGGCGCGAACATCGCACTTCGCCCCGTACTCAGCCCTCAAAGACCTGGCGGCCTACGTCATGATCGCCCATGGGTCCTACCCCGCCCTCCTGGGGTCGGAGCAGCCTTCGACCCTGTGCCCAAGAACCTACGAACTCCTTGCGGGCACGGGTTTTTCGGGGCTGAGCGTGACGGACGACCTCCGCATGGGAGCCGTGTCGGGTCTGGGAACCCTGGCGGACCTCGCCGGGGCCAGCCTCTTGGCGGGGGCCCGCCTGGCCCTGTGGGTGAGCTCCCAGGAGGACTCCCTGCGCGCCCTCGACGGGCTGCGCGGCACGGCCACCTTTGTTGCAGGTCGCGAAGCCTTACCGTATCGTTGATTGGGGTTGGCAAGGCATGGACGAGCTTCTCAAGGCCCGCATCCTGATCATCGACGACTCCCGGTCCATCCGGGAGGAGATCAAGGACATATTGAAGAAGGCCCGGCCGGAAGCGACCTTCTATGAGGCCGAGAACGGCCTGGACGGATTCCGTATCCTCGTGGACCGCCCCGTGGACCTCGTCCTGTGCGACCTGGTCATGCCCGAGATGGACGGCTTCAAGTTCCTCCAGATGCGGGCTTCCAGGCCAGAGCTTCAGGGGATCCCCGTCATCATGCTCACGGCCGTGGGGGACGTGGACCAGAAGATCAAGATCCTCTCCACGGGCGCCGGGGACTACGTCACCAAACCCTTCCATCCCGGGGAGCTCGTGGCCCGCGCGCTCGTCCACCTGAACATCAAACTCCTCCAGGACGAGCTTCGGCGGAAGAATGAGCTCTTGCTCGACCTCTCCACCACGGACAGCCTGACCAAGATCTATAACCGACGGCACTTCCTCGATCTCGCCCGGCGCGAGTTCGACCGGTGCGACCGGCTGGACCTCGTGGCGTCCCTCATGATTTTCGACGTGGACCGCTTTAAGGAAATCAACGACACACTTGGACACCAGGTAGGAG